>JBFLYF010000182.1:0-6350 GCA_040756795.1 Pseudomonadota bacterium | reverse complement strand
CGAGGCGATCCGCAGCGGCCAGCAGCTGCGCGGCATGGCGATTCCGGGGCTGCGCCAGGTGCCGCGCGAGGTGGTGGAGGACGCGGTGCGGAAGATCTACGCCGCCTACAACACGCCCGAGTTCCAGCAGTATCTCTCGGAGCGCTTCTACGACCCGGAGCGGCTGGTGGATGCGATCTACGAGAAGGTGCCGCGCGAGGCGAAGCTGCGGCTCATTTCGATCACCTCGGCGCAGACCGTGTCGCAGGAAAAGGGGCGGGACGAGCAGGGCAGGGAGGTCGCCGAGAGCCTGGTGCTGGTGGTGGCGCGCGCGCAGATGGAGTTCACCAATGCGCAGGGCTTCCAGCGCCGCGAGGGTGAGTCGGAGCTCGTGCTGCGGTTCCGAGAGGCGCCGCGGTGAGCTTGCGTTTCGTCCTCGCTCTCGCCTGCCTTTGTTGTTCGCTAGAAGCAAATGCACAGGAAGACGAAGGCTGGGACTGGCGCGGGCAGACGAACCTGAGGATCGAGAACTACGGCACGCGCGGGGATGCGAGCGCGACGCCGTACCCGATCTCCAATACCCACGGCACGCTCGGCATCAACTTCGACGCGGAGCGGCGCATCAACCCGTTCGACTTCTCGCGCTTCTCCTTCACCGGCACGCAGAGCGCCTCGCGCTACTACTCGACGCGCGACGGCTTCTTCCCGGAGCGGATCAACTTCACGCACCAGTCGGGCACCGCGGCGCTGCCCTACCAGGCGCAGGCGGGCGACTATCTCGGCGCCTTCAGCCTGAGGACGCTGCAGACGGCGCTGCGCGGCGGGCTGCTCGAGCTGCAGCCGCAGTCGGGTTCGCGGGACCGGCGCCATTCGCTGATGTTCCTCTCCGGGGCGGCGGGGCAGAGCTACCGCCAGTTCCAGTGGCGCGACAACTGGTTCAACGGCGGCTCCTACCTGTACGAGGCGAAGGGCCTCGGGCGCTTCGCGCTCAACTGGGTGAACAACTTCCGCCAGGACGACGCGGTGGCGGGCACGCTCGCGCGCCGGCAGAACGTCTGGAGCGGGGCGGCCGAGATCCCCTTCGCGCTCGGGGCGCAGAGCCTGCGCTTCGAGACCGAGTGGGCGCGCTTCTCGGGCGATCATGACGGCATCGCCGGGGCGGCGAGCGGGCAGGAGCGCAAGGGCGCGGGCTTCTTCAGCGAGCTCGTCTCGCGCGGCACGAAGGAGCTCGCGCCGCTCAACTGGCGGCTGCGCTTCGAGCGCTACGGGCAGGACTACCGCCCGGCGGGGGCGGTGGTGTCGCCCGATCGCATCTCGCGCGAGGCCTTCGCCGGCTGGCGCTTCGCCACGGGGCTGAACCTGCGCGGGCGTCTGCAGATGTTCCGCGACGGCTGGGACTCCGGTAACCTCACCCGCACCAACACCGGAGGCCTTACGCTCACCGGGCCGCTCGTCGCGCTGCTGCTCCCCGGCTGGACCGGGAACCTCGACAGCTACCTGCAGACGATCCGCAACCAGGCCGCGCCCACCGACACGCGCGTCTTCAGCGCGCGCGGCGACGCGAGCCGCACGTTCGCGAACGGCGTCACGCTGCGCCTGGGGTTCGGCTACCTCGACCGCGACGCGCGCGCCACCGCCGCCGGCGGCAGCATCACGCGCGACCTGCTCGCCACGCTCTCGCACGCGGCGCAGTTCATGGGCTGGCGCGGCAGCGTGAGCTACGGCGCGACGCTGCGCCAGATCGACGGCGGGGCCTCGGAATCGCGCCAGTTCCTGCCGCTCGCCTCCGCGAGCCTCGCGCAGGGCCGGCACAGCCTGCAGGCGAGCCTCTCCTACGCGCACCTCAACCAGCTCGACCCGGCGCAGACCGACACGAGGAACACCAGCATCGCGCTCGCCTGGCGCTACGACCTGCCGCAGGACAAGCTCGGCCTGGAGCTGAACACCAACCACCGCAACGCGGTGCCGGGCTCCTACACCGAGGCCTATCGCGTGATGTTCACCTGGACGCACCTCTTCGAGAAGGTCCAAGTGGCGCAGTTCGGCCGCGCCCCGCTCGGGCCCGCGCCGGGGGCCGGGCCACTGGATTTGCGGGAATTGGCTCCTGGAAGAAGTTTCTCAACGCTCGAGAACCGGATGCAATCGCTCGGTCTCAAGGCGGCAACCCGCCCCGCGCCGAACCTGCTCGTGTACGACTACCGGATGCTGGAAGAAATCGACGAGCGCCAGCGCGTCGCCATCCAGACGCTGGGCGGGGGAATCGAGCGCTCAGGGCTGGTGATCGAGTTCGAGGACGTGGGCAATGTCAACACCGTGGCGCAGACCTTCGAGCGTGTGCGCCAGGCGCTCATCCGGCGCTACGGGGTTCCGGCGTCGGTCTTCGACCGGGGCGAGTTCCGCGCCACGCTCGCAGACGACGTGGCGACCGACCAGTTCATCCGCCTCTCGGAGTGGCGCACGGCCGAGGGCACGATCCGCTTCGGCATCCCGCGGCGCCTCGACCGGATCGTGCGCATGGAGGTGCAGATCGCGCGCTCGTTCCCCGATCCTACGCAGACGCGCTGGAGCTTCGACGACCTGCGCTAGCCGCTACTTCCGCAGCTTGCCCCAGAGCTCGTCCAGCCGCGCATAGCGCCCGCAGCCGAAGACATAGCTCTTGTAGCGGTAGGGGTTTTTCTTGTAGAAGTCCTGGTGGTATTCCTCGGCGGGCCAGAACCGGCTCGCGCGCACGATCGGCGTCACGATCGGCTGCCTGAACGCTTTCAGCTTCTCGTACTTCGCCTTCGAGGCCTCGGCCGCCTTGCGCTGCGCCTCGTCGTGCCAGTAGATGCCCGGCCGGTACTGCGAGCCGTGGTCGCAGAACTGGCGGTCGGTGTAGGTCGGGTCGTGGTTCACCCAGAACACGTCGAGCAGCTTCTCGTAGCTCACCTTCGAGGGATCGAACTTCACCTCGATCGCCTCGGTGTGGCCCGTCGCGCCGGAGCCGACCTGCTGGTAGGTCGGGTTCTGGGTGCGGCCGTCGGTGTAGCCGGAGACGACCGAGACGACGCCCGGCACGTTCTCCAGCGCTTCCTCGCCGCACCAGAAGCAGCCCATGGCGAACGTCGCAGTCGACAGCTTTTCCTGGGCGGCTGCACCGGCAGCCAGCAGCACGAGGGCGGCACAGAGGAGGATTCTCGGCATGTCAGGCTCCTTTGCGATGGCATCGACCCGTTCGTCGCAGAATCGGCCTGGAGCTTACAGCGTTGACCGGACAGGCCGCGGTACGTACAATGTTACAACAGCGTTTCGCCCGGGAACACCAGGTCATGGGATCCTCCTCGAAGTCGGAGCGGCTCGCCATCCGCATTGCGGCCTCGGACAAGGCGCGCCTGGAGCAGGCCGCCGCAGCCCAGCGCCGCAGCGTTTCGGAGTTTGTTCTCGCGTCCTCGCGCGAGGCCGCCGAGCATGTGCTCGAGCAGCGCACCCGTTTCGTGCTCTCGCCCGCGAAGCAGCGCGCATTCCTCGCCGCCCTGGACGCGCCCGCGCGCAGCATCGGCGCGCTGAAGCGCCTGTTCTCGCGTCGCAGCGTGCTCGAGCGCTGACCCGCGCGCATGGCCGCGGCGCTCTCCGGACCGGAGCCGCTGGCGGCGCATCACGATACGAGCGGTTTCGACTGCGGCGTTGCCGCGCTGAACGCGTTCCTCGTGCGGTTCGCGTTGACCGGCCAGGCGAGCGGTGCCTCGAGGACCTACGTCGCCGTGCGCGGCGCCCGGGTCGCGGGCTACTACAGCCTCGCGGCCGCGTCGGCCGAGCCCGATCGCACGGCGGCCCGCGTTTCCAAGGGCTTGGCGCGCCATGCGGTTCCGCTGACGCTGCTCGCGCGGCTCGCGGTCGACCAGCGCGAGCAGGGCGCACGCCTCGGCGAAGCCTTGCTGAAGGACGCGATCAAGCGCCACTTGCTGGCGCAGGCGATCATCGGCAGCCGCGCCCTGGTGGCGCACGCGAAGGACGAGCGCGCTGCGGCGTTTTACGCCCGATACGGCTTCCAGCCCTCGCCGACCGACCCGTTGCATCTCTATCTGCTCACCAAAGACATGAGACGAACCCTGGGCATGCGGTGATCGACCGCGTCCGGGGCGCCGCCTATCTCAGGTTTGCCGCCGCGCAAGTTCGCCCAGCACCGCCTCGATCACCGGCTGATCGCGAAGACAAAGGCGGACCGTCGCGAGCCCGCACTGGCGCGCAGCGGCGATATAGGCTCGAGAGCAGATCTCCAGGGGAACCGCAAAAATCCCCGCCGATACCGCGGGGAACGACACCGAGCTCCAGCCGCGCGCTCGAGCGCGGGCAAAGGCCGAGGTCAGGGCCGAGGCCAGCTTCGCTTCCTCGTCGCCCTCGCCGTAGCGCGGTCCCACGGCGTGGATCACGCCCTTGAAAGGGAGCCTTCCGGCCGTCGTGACGACCGCCGATCCGGTGGGGATGGGGCCATGCTCCCGGACGTAACGATCGCATTCCTTCTGCAGCGCCGGTCCCGCGGCGCGCGAGAGGATCGCGGCGACGCCGCCGCCGTGCGCGAGACGGCCGTTCGCCGCGTTGACGATCGCGTCGACCGGCTCTTCGAGAAGGTTGCCGTGGACAACCCTGAAAAGGGTTTTCGAGAACTGGGCCTCAAAAAGTATCTTCACTCGCGAACCTTCAACTTCGACCGCTGTTTGCCTTCGGCATCGAAATTCGACGGCTCGAGCCAGCGATCGTACTCCCTGCGCAGCGCGGGCCACTCGCCGTCGAGCATCGCGAACCACGCGGTGTCGCGGCTCGCGCCCTTGACCACCATGTGCTGGCGGAACAGACCCTCGTAGCTGAAGCCGAAGCGCAGCGCCGCGGCCTTGGAAGCCTCGTTCTTGGAGTGGCACTTCCATTCGAAGCGCCGGTAGCCGAGGTCCTCGAACACGTACCTGGCGGCAAGGTAGAGCGCCTCGGTCGCGGCGCGCGTGCGCGCGATCGCCGGGCCCCACAGGATGTGGCCGATCTCGATCACGCCGTGCTCGGGCACGACGCGCATCAGCGCCTGGCGGCCGGCGGCGCGGCCCGAGGCGGCGTCGATCACCGCCCAGAACAGGGGGTCCTGCGTCGCAGAGAATTTCTCGATCCAGAGGCCGAGGTCGTTCCGGCCGCGAGGCGGATCGTCGGCAAGGTAGGCGAAGCGCGCGTCCGCGCCGGGCCCCGAGGACGCCGCAAAGAGCCCTTCGGCATGCGAGGCGGAAAGCGGCTCGAGGCGCGCGTAGCGCCCCTCGAGCACCACGCGCGCGGGCCGCGGGCAGGGCAGCCCCAACGCCAGGCGCCCGCTACTCGATCTTCGCCTTGGCGCGCAGGTCGCGCACCATCGCCTCGACCCGCTGCTGCAGGATGCGCTGCTGGATCTGCTGCTTGACCTGCTCGAGCTCGGGGAACTTCACCGGCCGGACCTCGTCGAGCCGCACGACGTGGAAGCCGAAGCGGGTGCGCACCGGCGCCTCGGTGATCTTGCCGACCTCGAGCTTCACCATGGCGTCGGCGAACGCCTTCTCGAGGTTGCCCGGCAGCGTCCAGTCCAAGTCGCCGCCGCGCGGGCGCGAGCCCTCGTCGAGCGAGCGCTTCTGGGCGATCTCCTCGAACTTCGCGCCCTTCTTCAGGTCGGCGATTACGGCCCTGGCGTCGGTCTCGTTCGCCACCAGGATGTGGCGCGCGCGGTACTCCTTGTCGCCGGTCTGCGCCCTGGCGCGGTCGTATTCCTTGCGCACGTCGGCGTCGCTCACCGGGTGCGTGCGGATGAAGTCGTTCACCACCGCGTTGGCGATGACTTCCTGGCGGTTCAGGTCGAGCTGCTGCAGGATGTCCTGGCGCTTGGCGAGGCCGCTGCGGCTCGCCTCCTGGTTGAGCAGCTCGTTGTTGATCAGGATCTCCCGGATCTGAGCGCGCAGCTGCTCGCTGTCCTTCGCGCCGCGCTCGGTCTGGATGCGCACGATCGTGTCCAGGCGGTGGCGCGGAATCGCGACGCCGTTCACCGTGGCGAGCGGCCCGCCGGCGGCCGGGGCCTTGGCCGGCTCCTTGCCCGGCAGCTGGGCGAGCGCGAGCGCGGGCGCCACCAGCGTCATTGCGAAGATCAGCTTTTTCATCAGTTTCCCTTGAAGTGAAGCCGCAATTATGCGTCATTCCCCCGGCGCGCGCGCGTCGATCGAGAGCGCGTGGATCGGGTCCTGCATCAGGCCGCCGAGCGCCGCGTAGACCATGCGGTGGCGCGCCACCGTCGGCTTGCCGGCGAACGCGGCCGAGACGATGCGCAGCCGCCAGTGCGTGTTGCCGCCGGGCCGGGCGCCGGCGTGACCGGCGTGCTTCGCGCTCTCGTCCTC
>JBFLYF010000181.1:0-6355 GCA_040756795.1 Pseudomonadota bacterium | reverse complement strand
GGAGATCCGCGAGCCCGAAAGCCCCGCGCAGCCAGTCCTCGAGGCTGCGCGGCTCGGAGCTCGACCTGCGGCCGCGCGCGAGCAGCAGCTCCAGCGCGGGAAGCGCCGGCACGCCTTGCGCCGCGAAAAGCGCCGGGACGACGAGCTCGAGGTGCATCAGTGCCGCGGCGCGCCGAGCTCTACGATCCGCGCGCGGCCGCGCCCGAGGTGGCGCGCGAGGATCCTGTACTGGTCCAGGTCGAAGCGCGCGCGCGCCGGCGACTCGAGCAGCGCGGCGGCCTCGGCCTCGCAATTCGCCGTGCCGAGCCAGCACCAGTTGTGCACGACGTGCAGGTCGGTAGCGTCGCGCTCCTCGTCGCTCTCGAGGACGCCGATCGGCCCACGCCAGGGCCAGGCCGCGGTCTTCAGGCGCGCGAGCGCCGCGGCGAGGCGCGCCTGGTGCGCGTGCACGCTCTCGCGCCCCGCGCACACGCCGGCGCAGCGCCCGATCTGGTGGCGGAAGCACGCGCCCCGCCGCCCGCGCTCGAAGCCGAGCGCCTGCAGGCAGAGCCCGTGCTCGTTCGCGAGCCCGCGCAGCGCCTCGAGCGCCGCGCGCCGCGAGCGGAACAGGCCGTGCAGGAAGGGAAGGGTCTCGGAATTGATCTGTTCCGCATTTACGAGTTGAAGATCCTTCGAATCGAAGGCAAAGGCGGAAAGTTCGCCTGTTCTCCTGAGATGCCTGTTGAAGACCGGTGCCAGCTTCTTGACCAGCTCGGCCTCGCGCAGCAGCGCGCCGAGCTCGCCGCAGGTGCGCTGCCATTCGATGCGGCGCAGCTCGCGCGCGATCTCGCGCTCGCGCGGCGAATCGACGTCGGCGGCGAAGTGCTGCAGCACGCGGCTGCGCATGGCGACGCTCTTGCCAACGTAGAGCGGCGCGTCGCGCTCGCCGTAGAACAGGTACACGCCCGGCGCCTCGGGGATCGCGTCCACTGCGGCGCGCTCGAGGTGCGCGGGCAGCGCCGGGAGCTTCGAGAGCTGGCGCGCGAGGTCCTGCACGCGCCCGGCGCCGCGTTCCTCGGCGGCGAGGCGCAGGAACTGCCACACCGCCTGCGCGTCGCCGAGCGCGCGGTGCCGCGCTTCGCAGCGCAGCCCGTGGCGCTCGATCAGGCTGTCCAGGCTGTGGCGCGCGTGCTCCGGGTAGAGGCGCCGCGAGAGCTTCACCGTGCACAGCGTCCGCGCCTGGTAGCGCAGCCCCGCGCGCTCGAACTCGTGGCGCAGGAACCCGTAGTCGAAGCGCGCGTTGTGCGCCACCAGCACGCGCCCCTCGAGGCGCTCGTAGAGCCCGGGCGCGAGATCCTCGAACGCGGGGGCGCCGGCCACCATCTCGTTGGTGATGCCGGTGAGCGCCTGGATCGCGGGCGGGATGCTCGTGCCCGGGTTGACCAGCGTGGACCACTCCGCGGTCACGTCGCCGCCCTCCACCTCGACCACCGCCACCTCGGTGACCCGGTCCCAGGCCGGGTGCGCGCCGGTGGTCTCGACGTCGACGATCGCGAGCGGCGCGTCCAGCAAAGGGGTCACGAGCAAATTCTAGACTCAAGTGCTGTATAAATCCACAGCACCGGCGCCCGCCGAACGCGGGATGGCCCTGCCGTTAGCCCACGGACAGGGCGCTGACGTCGATCGAGAGCGCGCTCTTCTCGAACGCGATCACGGCGTGCTTGGCGAACTCCCGCGCCGCGCTTTCGTTGCGCGCGAAGGGCTGGTCGCCCATGGCCTTGGCGACGCCGAGGATCTTGTCCACGAGCAGCGTCTTGCCGGTCGGGTTGGTCGGCTCGCAGCCGAATTCGTGGAATTTCTGCTCGAGCCAGCGGCGCGCCGATTCGGGCGTCGACCCGGCGAGATCGCGCTCCTGCAGCTTGAACTCGTAGACCTTGCCTTCGCCGAACTTCACCGAGACGTTGTAGGCCATGGGTTTCCTCGAAATGTCATTCTAAGGCGTCCTGCCGGAGCCTCATTTAAGCTGCGTCAACTGCCAGGCCGCAAACCCGAGAATCGACAGGCCCGAGACGATGTTGATCCCGCGCACGAGCGCCGGCCCCATGCGGCCGCGCAGCCAGCCGGCGCCCGCGGCGAGGATCAGCCACCAGGCAGCCGAGCCGAGAAACACGCCCGCCGTGATGACCGCCGCGGCCGTGTAGTCGCTGCCCGCGGCCAACCCCAGGCCCGCGAAGATCGCCGCGAAGGCGAGGATGGTGGGCGGGTTGGCGAGCGTGAGGCCGAGGGTGGAGAGGAAGGCATTCAGATTGTTGGTTTGCTCCCCGGGTTGATCTTCAAGAACTGGCCTGGCGAGCAGCGCTTTCAGGCCGAGATAGACCAGAAAGACTCCGCCAATCAATCCGATCCAGAAGCTGTGGCGCAGCAGCAGGCCCGAGATCGCGGTGAGGCCGAAGGCGGCGACCGCGCCGTACAGGCCATCGGCGACCGCGATGCCCATGCCCGAGGCGAGCCCCGCGAGCGCGCCGTGCGCGACCGTGCGCCGGAAGCACAGCACCCACATCGGCCCCACGGTGGCCGCGAGCACGAAGCCGAAGGCGAGGCCCTTCAGGAAGAACGCCAACGGCGTCTCCAGAGCAGGATCCCGAGTCCGAGCGCGCCCGCCGCGGCGCAGGCGAGATAGAGCGTATCGACGTGGATCAGGAAAAGCAGGCCGTTGCCGGCGCCGAGCGGCGAATAAGGCTCCATGTCCGCGTGCATGAAGCTGTCGAGAAACACGTGGCTCCAGGCGCCGATCAAAGCGCCCGTGGTCGCAGCGGTCCAGCTGATCGTCTCGGGCACCCCGAGCCAGCGCGCCTGCGCGCTCGAGAGGCGCGAATTCCAGAGCCGCAACAGCCAGCGGCAGACCGGCCGCCCGGCGAACACCGCGACAACCCCCGCGAGCGTAGCGCCGAGATAGGTGTGGAAGAAGCGGTGGATCTCGGCTTCGCCCTGCAGCATGTACCAGGCGGGCTCGAGGTCGATCAGCACCTGCACGAAGCAGAACACGGTGAAGCTGAACCATTCGCCCGCGAGCGAGCGCAGCGCGAGCCCGGGGCCGAAATGAAACGGGGTGAAGGGCACGCGCCGATTCTAGCCGCGCGCGCCTGCGATCCAGCCCTCGCAGGCGATGACGCCTTCCGGGATGCCGTAGCCGCGCTTGCCCGTCGCGTGCGCCGCCTGCACCGCGCACAGGACGGCATCGAGCGAATCGCCGGTGGCGTCCTCTACGAGAAGCCTCTTGAGGCGATTCGCGACCGTAATCTCGAGTGCATTCACGATTTCGGCGCGCGCCCGCCGGCGCCCGGGCGTCTGCTTCGTCCTTGCGTCGTTCTTGTACGACACGCGGCCGATGATCGAGCGCGCGAGCAATCCGGGATAGGACTCCAGCGCGACGCGGCTGCGGTCGCCCTCCGCGAGACCCGGGATATGCACGCCCGAATCGGCGAGGCGCGGCGCGCCTTCGTGGAACATGAGCGCCACGGGCGGGTTGACGAGCTTCATCGGGCTGGAGGAGCCCGCGGGCAAGTCGGTCTCGCGGTGCGCGTACTTGCGCCCGGCCGGGCGCGTCGCGCGGTAGCCGTCCAGGATGGCGCGAAACTCGCCGCGCGTCAGGTTCGCGCACAGGCCGACAAGCGCACGCCAGCGCTGCGGCCATCCCAGGTCGCGCACCAGCTCGCGCGGCAGGCCGAACGGGAAATCGAAGCCGCCGACCCAGGGACCCGGCTCTTCAAGGAGCATTTCAAAGCCCCTGAAGTTATTCAGAGACTTGATTTCATGCACCTCAAGAGAAGATCCCGTAAGAGTGCAAACCGAAACAGTGATCGGCTTCGCCGGGCGCGGCGCGGACGTGAAGTCCACCCCGAGGATCTTCACTTCAGTACTTCGAGCACTCGGCGAGCTGCGCCGCGGAGAGGTTATGGATGCGGCCGAAGCCGGCGACGAAGCGCGTATCGCGCGGCGCGATGCGCCAGAAGGAGAAGTCGGCGAGCTCGAAGTTGATTTTCTGCTCAGGGAATTTTCGTAACCACAGGGCTCGTAATTCCGGCTGCTCGCCCTGCAATTGCGCCGCCTGACCCCTGATCGAGACCCTCATGAGCGTGAACGGATCGGCGCGGCCGTCGTCGCTCTCGGCGATCGAGAGCCCGACGCGCGCGTCGGCGAGCATGTCCTGCGTGTGCCACGCCAGGCGGCTGACATGGACGTAGAAAGCCGAAAAATCGGAGGCCGGGAGGTACAGCGTCATCGCCGCCATCGGCATGCCCTGGCGCAGGGTCGCAAGGTGCGCGATGCGCTCCCGGCGCAGCAGCGCGGCGAGCTCGGCGGCGAAGTCCATCGCGGCGATTGTAGTATTCTCGCGCCACCGTGCGCTACGAACTGCTCGTCGGACTGCGCTACACGCGCGCCAAGCGCCGCAACCACTTCATCAGCTTCATCTCGCTCATCTCGATGGCGGGCATCGCGCTCGGCGTCGCGGCGCTGATCGTGGTGCTCTCGGTGATGAACGGCTTCCAGAAGGAGCTGCGCGCGCGCATCCTCGGCGTCGCCTCGCACGTGCAGGTCGGCAGCATCGAGAACCGCCTCGCCGACTGGGAGAAGGTCGCGCGGCTCGCCGCCGAGGACCGGCGCGTCAAGGCGGCGGCGCCGTTCGTAAACGCGCAGGCGATGCTCACCTCGGGCCCCGCAGTGCGCGGCAGCGTGGTGCGCGGCATCCTGCCCGAGCTCGAGGACAAGGTCGCCGAGATCGGGCGGCACATGCGCTCCGGGAGGCTCGATGCGCTCAGGCCCGGCGCCTTCGGCATCGTGCTCGGCTCGGAGCTCGCGCGCGCGCTCGGCGCGATCACCGGGGACAAGATCGCCGTGATCGCGCCGCAGGGGCAGGTGACGCCCGCGGGCCTGATCCCGCGCCTGAAGCAGTTCACCGTGGTCGGCACCTTCGAGGTGGGCATGTTCGAGTACGACTCGGGCCTCGCGCTGGTGCACCTGGAGGATGCGCAGCGCCTCTACCAGATGGGGGAGGCGGTGTCGGGCGTGCGCCTGCGGCTGGAGGACCTGTTCGAGGCGAGGAGCGTCGCGCGCGCGCTCACCGCGCGGCTCGGGCGCGACGCCTACGCCACCGACTGGACGCGCAGCCACGCCAACTTCTTCCGCGCCGTCGAGATCGAGAAGCGCGTCATGTTCATCATCCTGCTGCTGATCGTAGCGGTGGCGGCGTTCAACATCGTCTCTACGCTCGTGATGCTGGTCACCGACAAGCAGGCCGACATCGCGATTCTGCGCACGCTCGGCGCGGCACCCGGCTCGATCATCCAGATCTTCATGATCCAGGGCTCGGTGATCGGCGTCATCGGCACGCTGATCGGCGTGGCGGGCGGCGTGCTGCTGGGCCTGAACGTCGACACCGTGGTGCCGGCGATCGAGAACGTGCTCGGCTTCAAGTTCCTGGCGAAGGACGTCTACTACATCTCCGACCTGCCCTCCGACGTGCAGATCGGAGACGTGGTCAGCATCGGCCTGGTGTCGCTCGCGCTCTCGTTCCTCGCCACGCTCTACCCGAGCTGGCGCGCCTCGCGCGTCAATCCCGCCGAGGCGCTGCGCTATGAATGACGTCGTCCTTTCCTGCCGCGGCCTGAAGAAGACCTATGAAGGGCCGACCTCGGTACCCGTGCTGCTCGGCGTCGATCTCGAGGTGCGCGCCGGCGAGCGCGTCGCGATCATGGGGCGCTCGGGCTCCGGGAAATCGACCCTGCTTCACCTGCTGGGGGGGCTGGATGCGCCCACGCAAGGCGTCGTCGCGGTCAACGGAAAATCCCTGAGCGAAATCACGGAAAAGCAGAAAGGCGAAGTTCGCAACCGCACGCTCGGCTTCGTCTACCAGTTCCACCACCTGCTGCCCGAGTTCACCGCCGCCGAGAACGTCGCGATGCCGCTTTTCATCCGAAGAATGGAAAGGAACGCGGCGCTGGAAAAAGCGGGGAAGATCCTTGGAGAGGTAGGGCTGGCCGACCGGGTCGAGCACCTCCCGGGTGAGCTCTCCGGCGGCGAGCGCCAGCGCTGCGCGTTCGCGCGCGCCATGGTGACCGCGCCCGCCTGCGTGCTCGCGGACGAGCCCACCGGCAACCTCGACAATCAGACCGCGGACGAGGTGTTCGAGGCGATGCTGCGCCTGTCGGCCGCGCACGGCACCGCGTTCGTCATCGTGACGCACGACGCGGCGCTCGCCGCGCGCGCCGGGCGCACGCTCGAGCGGCGCGGCGGCAGGCTCAGGCCCGCCGCGTAGGCGGCGGCGGGCCGCCGCGCTCGCCGCCCTCGCCGGGCGCGTCCGGGTCGATCGCCGCCT
>JBFLYF010000180.1:0-6358 GCA_040756795.1 Pseudomonadota bacterium | reverse complement strand
GCGAGCGCGTTCCAGCGCACCGCGGCGAGGATGCGCGCCTCGATTTCCAGAGTCCCGGGGTACTGCGGCTGCTCGGCAAGCCCGATGGTGTTGCAGTACGGGGTGTTGAGCACCGGCGGCAGCGGCACGCCGCGCTCGCGCGCGTGGTCGAGGAGCTTCCTCAGCAGGAAGGTCGCGCGCTCGCGCCCGCTCGCCTGCACCAGAGCGTCGAACGCCTCCAGCCACTCGCGCGTCTCCGCGGCGTCGGTGTCCGGCGGGTTGACGCGCCAGAATGCGGAAAAATCGGCCTCGCCGCTCATGGCGCCATGGTAGCGCCACGGAGGGGTTACGGCAGGGTTCTCGCGACGCGCAGCCGCACCGCGGACATGTCGTCCCCGCGCAGCTCCCTCAGGGCGTAGCCCGCGAAGTCGTCGGCGACTTCCTTGCGCCAGTACAGGTCCATGTCGGTGTTGTCCATGGGCTTGGCGCGGTTGGCGACCAGCTCGCTCGCCTCGGCGATCACCTCGTCGGTCAGCTTCTTGCCGATCAGGTACCGAGAGGCCTTTTCGACGAGGAACGGGCGCGACGCCGATGCGCCCAAAGCGACCCTCGCTTCCTGGATTTCATTTTTTGAATCAAAACGTAAAGCAACTGCAACCCCCAGAATGGGGAAATCGAACGAGCCGCGCCGGCGCAGCTTCCAGTAGGTGCTCTTGAAGTCGTTTCGCGGGATTTTCACGGACGTGAGAATCTCGTCCGGCCGGCGGGACAGATACTCGATTCCGTCATTCTTATAGAGGGTTTCGACCGGAATCTCCCGTGTCCCGGAACCCGATTCAAGAACAACGGAAGCATTCAACGCGATGAGCGCCGGGGCCGTGTCGGTCGAGGAGACGGCGACGCAGCGCTTGCTCGCGGTCGCCACCCAGCAGGTCTGGCCGTCCTTCTTCAGGCAGAAGCCGATCGCCTGGCGCCACTCGTAGTTCTGGTTGTAGTAGGTGCAGCGCGTGTCGAGGCACAGGTTCCCGCCGAGCGTGCCCATGTTGCGCAGGTGCGGCGTTGCGATCTGCGCGGTGGCTTGCCGCAGCGCGGTCGGGATTTTTTCTATGTTTATTGTTTCCGAAAGGGTCAAGCCGGCGCCGAGCGTCAGCCCGTTTCCGTTGGAAATGCTCTTCAAGGAAGAAATTCCCCGCAAGGACACCAGGACCTTCGGCGTCTGGTGGCGGCGCTTCATGTTCGGCAGCAGGTCGGTGCCGCCGGCGACGAGCATCGCCTGCGGGCCCTCGCCCGCGAGGATCCTCGCCGCCTCCGCGACCGAGCGCGGGGCGCGATAGTCAAACCACGGCAGCCGCAGCACGCTTCCGGTCCTCGCGCTTGGTTTCCTTGCCGTCGCCGCCTTCCTGCGGCGTGACGACGAACACGGGCTCGGGGTACGGCACGGCAGGGAAGTGGTCCGGGCCGACCCTGGGGGAAAGGCCTTTTGCCTTGAGTTCCAGAGCCTTCAATACCTTGTCCGGGGTCACGGGGACCTCGTCGATGCGCACGCCCACCGCGTCGTAGACCGCGTTCGCCACCGCGGGCATCACCGGCAGCAGCGGCCCCTGCCCCACTTCCTTCGCTCCGAACGGGCAGTTGGGATCCGGGTCCTCGATCAGCGCGACGTCGACCTCCGGCATGTCGAGCGCGGTGAGGCTCTTGTACTCGAGCATCGAGGGCATGCGGTGCACCAGCGCCTGCGAGAGCTTCTCCGGCAGGCGCCGGAACGCCTGCTCTTCCATCAGCGCCTCGCCCAGGCCCATGTAGACGCCGCCGATCACCTGGCCGCGCGCGAGCACCGGGTTGAGCGCGCGGCCGATGTCGTGCGCGATCCAGATCTTCGGCACGTGGATCCAGCCGGTGCGCTCGTCGACCTCGGCCTCCACGACGCAGGCGCTGAAGCTGTAGGCGGGCGAGGGCCCCACGCCCGAGCCCTTGTACTTGCCCGGGGGCCTGGGCGGCGTGTAGGAGCCCACGGCGCCGAGCGTGCCGAATTTCGCTTCGGCGAGCTCCACGGCTTCCCTGAAGCTCATGGACTTGCTCGCGCTCCCGGGGTGAAAAACGCGATCCCGGGAAAATACCAACCCGTCCGGCGCCGCTTCCAGCTGCTCGGCGGCGGCCTGCGCGAGCTGCGCCTTCACCTTCTCGGCCGCCTCGAGCGCCGCGTTGCCCATCATGATGGTGACGCGGCTGGAGTAGGAGCCCAGGTCCACCGGCGTCATCCCGGTGTCGCCCGTCACGCAGCGCACCTCGCCCGTGTCGATGCCCAGCACCTCCGCCACGATCGCCGCGAGCACGTCGTCCGAGCCCTGCCCGATCTCGGTCGCGCCGCAGTACACGGTGACCTGGCCGCTGCGATCGAGCAGCAGCTGCACGCCCGAATGCGGCAGCTTGTTCCAGTAGATCGGCAGGCCCGCGCCGCACATGTAGCTGCTGCAGGCGAGGCCCACGCCTTTGCCGTATTCGAGTTTGCCGTGCTTGTTTTTCCATCCCGATCTGGCGACGACTTCCCGGATGCATTGCGCAAGACCCGTAGTTCCGATCTTCAGCCAGTTGGCCGTGAGCGAATCCGGCTTGGTGACGATGCCGAGGCGCAACTCCGCCGGGTCCATGCCGAGCTTCTCGGCGATCTTGTCGAGCTGCACTTCCTGGCCGAAGCGCGGCTGCGGCGTGCCGTGGCCGCGCTTGGGGCCGCAAGCGGGCTTGTTGGTGAATGTGCGGCACGCCTCGAACTTGAAGCGCGGCAGCTCATAGGTGACCGGCGTCAGCACGCCCGTATAGAACGTGCTCGCCGCGCCGTGCGAGCCGTAGCCGCCGCCGTCGAGCAGCGTCTGCAGGTGCATGGCGGTGAGCTTGCCGTCCCTGGTGACGCCGGTGCGGAACTTCATCAGCACCGGGTGCCGCCCGCGGTGCTGATAGAACACCTCCTCGCGCGTCAGGCAGATCTTCACCGGGCGGCCGAGCACGAGCGCCGCCTTCGCCACCACCATCTCGTGGTTCGCGGGGTCGCACTTGCCGCCGAAGCCGCCGCCGTTGGGCGCGGCGACGACGCGGATCCTCGATCCGGGCAGCTGCAGCACGCGCGCGAGCTGGCGGTGCAGGTAATGCGGGTTCTGCGTGCTCGAGGTGACCAGCAGCTTGCCGTCGCCCTCCACCGTGGCGAGCGTCGCCTGCTGCTCCATCGGAAGGTGCGTGTTGCCCTGGTAGAAGAAGATGTCCTCGAAGACGTGGTCCGACTTCGCCAGCGCCTCTTCCACGTCGCCGAACTCGTAGGACTGGTTGCGGTGGATGTTGCCGCGCTCGCCGTAGTCGTGGATTCGAGGTTCCGGGCTTTGCAGTGCTTCTTCGGGATTTGAAATCGTCTTTAACGGGGAAAAGCGAACCTGAATCAAACCTAAAGCCTGATCGGCTGTCTGCTCATCCACCGCGATGACCGCGGCAATCGGATCGCCCACGTGACGCGCGCGGTCGGTGAGCGGATACTCGTCCACCGACACCGGCATGATGCCGAAAGGCACCGGGAAGTCTTTTCGCGTAAGAACCAGGTGCACGCCCGGGAAAGAAGCGGCCCTGGAAACATCCACGGAAACAACCTCCGCGTGGGGATGCGGCGAGCGCAGCAGCTTGCAGTGCAGCATGCGCGGCAGCGCGAGGTCGTCGGCGAAGCGCAGCAGCCCCGTCGCCTTGGCGCGGCCGTCGACGCGCCGGCGCGACTTGCCGACCACTTCCAGGCGGCGCTTCGTCGTTCCGTCGCTCATTTGGCCTGCGCCCTCAGCTCCGCGGCCGCCCGCTCGATCGCCTCGGTGATCTGCTGGTAGCCCGTGCAGCGGCAGAGATTGCCGGCGGTCGCTTCTCTTATTTTTTCCTTGCTGGCATTCAAGTCCTTGTCCAGCAGCGCCTTGGCCGTCATGATGACTCCCGGCGAGCAGTAGCCGCACTGCGAGCCGCCGAGGTCGGCGAACGCCGCCTGCAGCGGGTGCAATTGCGCGCCCTTGGCGAGCCCCTCGACGGTCTCGATGCGCCTGCCCTCGCACTCGAGCGCGAGCACGAGGCAGGAGAGCACCGGCTCGCCCTCCAGCAGCACGGTGCAGGCGCCGCACTCGCCGAGCTCGCAGCCGTGCTTGGTGCCGGTGAGGCCGAGGTCCTCGCGCAGCACCTCGAGCAGGGTCTTGTAGGGCGCGAAGGAGACCGGCGCGGTCTCGCCGTTGACGGTGAGCCTGAGATGGACGCGGTCGGGAACGGCGCTCATGGGACGATTGTTTGGGCCCCAAACAATTTACTTCCGCCACTCTACTCCCCGGCCGGGCAAACCGCAATCACCCTTGATGCAGATCAAGCAAGGGGGTCCCCGGCGGGCATAACGTCCTCGTACTCGAAAGGACCTGCTCATGAAGCTCGACGGCAAGACCGCGGTCGTCACCGGCGCGGCCTCGGGGATCGGGCACGCCACCGCCGAGGCGCTCGCGCGCGCGGGCGCGCGCGTGCTGCTCGCCGACATCAACGACGGGATGGGCGAGGCGGCCGCCGCGGCGCTGCGCGCCCAGGGGCGCGCGGCCGAGTTCTTCCACGTCGACATCACCGACGCGCGCTCGATCGAGGCCTTCCGCCAGGCGGCGGCGAAGCTCGGCCCGGTCGACATCGTCGCCAGCGTCGCCGGCTGGGGCCGGACCGAGCCCTTCGTGGAGAACAAGCCCGAGTTCTGGAAGAAGCTCATCGACCTGAATTTCCTCGGCACCGTGATGGTGACGCGCGCCTTCCTCGACGGCATGATCGAGCGGCGCTCGGGCCGCATCGTCACCGTGGCGAGCGACGCCGGGCGCGTCGGGAGCCTGGGCGAAACCGTCTACTCGGGCACCAAGGGCGGCGTGATCGCCTTCACCAAGGCCCTCGCCCGCGAGATGGCGCGCTACGACATCACCGTGAACTGCGTCTGCCCCGGCCCCACCGACACGCCCCTCATGGCCGCGGTGCCCGACAAGATCAAGGAGGCGTTCGCGCGCGTCACGCCGATGCGGCGCCTCGCCAGGCCCTCGGAAATCGCCGACGCGATCCTGTTCTTCGCCGGGCCCGAGTCCGGGTTCGTCACCGGCCAGGTGCTCTCGGTCTCCGGCGGCCTTACGATGGCGGGCTGAACGACAAGGGAGAACGCCCATGGTCCGACTCAAGGCCGCCGAATGGCGCCCGCAGCATTTCCAGTGGCAGGTCGCGGAGCGCGTCGCCACCGTGACGCTCAACCGCCCCGAGCGCAAGAACCCGCTCACCTTCGAGAGCTACGCCGAGCTGCGCGACACCTTCCACAAGCTGCAGTACGCCGACGACGTGCGCGCGGTGGTGTTCACCGGCTCGGGCGGCAACTTCTGCTCCGGCGGCGACGTGCACGAGATCATCGGCCCGCTCGTCAAGATGGACATGCCCGACCTGATGCGCTTCACGCGCATGACCGGCAACCTCGTCAAGGAGATGCGCAGCTGCCCGCAGCCGATCATCGCCGCGGTGGACGGCGTGTGCGCCGGCGCCGGCGCGATCCTCTCGATGGCGAGCGACCTGCGCTACGCGACGCCCGAGGCGAAGACCGCGTTCCTCTTCGTGCGCGTCGGGCTGGCCGGCTGCGACATGGGCGCCTGCGCCATCCTGCCGCGCATCATCGGCCAGGGGCGCGCCTCGGAGCTGCTTTACACGGGAAGGGCGATGACGGCCGAAGAAGGGCTGAAATGGGGTTTCTATAACGAAATCGTTCCCGGGGAGAAACTTCTTGAACATGCACAAAACCTGGCCCGGTCTCTTGCCGAAGGCCCGGCGTTCGCGCACTCGATGACCAAGAAGTGCCTGCACCAGGAATGGAACCTGTCGATCGAGCAAGCGCTCGAGACCGAGGCCGAGGCGCAGGCGATCTGCATGCAGACCAGGGACTTCGAGCGCGCCTACAACGCGTTCGTCGGCAAGCAGAAGCCGAAGTTCGAGGGCGACTGAGCCCCGTCCGCGCCCGCGCGGGCTAGGGCTTGAGCAGGCGCTCGAAGAGCGGGTACATGCGCCGCTCCTCCTCCGCCGCGTGCGCGTCGAACGCCGCCTGCAGCGCCGCGAGCTCGGCGCGGAAGCGCTGCGGATCGTCCGGTGCCGAGAGCGTGCCGAGAACCCAGAACGCGCCCCGCATGTCGTCGTGCTGCGCGCGCAGCCAGTCGGTGGAGCTCTCCTGGCCGCTACTCTGCTCGTAGAGCGGAAAGACGTGCTTCTCCTCGAAGCTGAAATGACCGAGCACGGCCTCGCGCAGCTCGTTCACGCGCGCGCCGATCTCGCCCCACAGCGCGGCATCGGCCGCGGGGCGCCCCCCGGCGCCACCCCCCCC
>JBFLYF010000018.1:0-18708 GCA_040756795.1 Pseudomonadota bacterium | reverse complement strand
CATCTCGAGCGCCATGCGGATCGCGGCGAGCTCGTGCTCGGCGACCTGCAGCGGGTCGTTGAACAGGATCATGACGCCGTCGCCCGAGAAGTGCTCGATCGTGCCTTCGTGCGCGAGCACGATTCGCCCGAGCACGGCGTGGTACTCGCGCAGCACGCCCATCACTTCCTCGGGCTCGGCGGTCTCGGAAAATGCGGTGAAGCCGCGCAGGTCGGTGAACACCACGGTGATCTCGCGCCGGTGCGTCTTCAGCGGATCGTCGACGTCGCCCGAGAGGATCAGCTCGCCGACGCGCGGCGAGACGAAGCGCTTCAGGCGCGCGAGGCTCTCGATCTCCGCGACCTGCTGCGCGACGCGCTTCTGCAGGTCGGCGTTCAGCGCCGCAACCTCGTCGTGCAGCGTCTTCACGCGCAGCAGTGACTTGACGCGCGCGAACAGCTCGGGCTGGTTCACCGGCTTGGAGAGAAAATCGTCGGCGCCCGCCTCGATGCCCTTGACGCGCTCCTGGTGCGGATCGAGCGAAGTGCACATCACCACCGGCAGGAGCGAGGTCGCCGGCTCGGAGCGGATGCGGCGGCAGACTTCGTAGCCCGAGATCCCCGGCATCATGACGTCGAGCAGCACGAGGTCGGGTTTCTCCGCCGCGATCCTGGCGAGCGCCTCCTCGCCGTTCGCCGCCGTGGACACGGCGTAGCCCTTGGCCGAGAGCAGGTCTCCCAGCAGCTTGATGTTGGCCGGCGTGTCGTCGACCACCAGGATCTTCGCCTGCGCGCTCATGCCCGGCCACTCTCCAGCACGCGCTTTACGGTCTCGAGGAACTCCTTCAGGTTGATCGGCTTGCTGAGGAAACCGTCGAAGCCCGCCTCGTTGATCTGGGTGCGATCGGTCGGCGTCACCGAGGCGGTGAACGCCACCACCGGAATGCGCACGCAGCCCGGATCCGCGCGCAGCTGGCGCAGCGCCTCGATGCCGTTGATGCCCGGCAGCTGGATGTCCATGAGGACGAGGTCGGGCTTGCGCTCCAGGGCGAGGCGCACGCCCTCCTCGCCCGTCACCGCCTCGAGCGTGGCGTAGCCGCGCGACTGCAGCACGTCGCGCGCAAGCTTCATGTTCTTCTCGTTGTCCTCGATGATCAAAACCAGGCTCATGGCCGCAGTGGAATGGTAAACGTGAACGTCGAGCCCTTGCCCGGCGCACTCTGCAGACGGATCTGGCCGCCGTGCAGCTCTACGAAGCGCCTGGTGAGCGCAAGTCCCAGTCCCGTGCCCTCGGACTTCTTGGTGTAGTCGCGGCCGACCTGGCGAAACTCCTCGAACACCAGTTCCTGGTCCTCCGGCGCGATGCCGACGCCCGAGTCGGTCACGGAGAATTCGACCGCGGCGCCGTCCGGCCGCGCCGCGACGCCCACCTTGCCGCCCTCGGGCGTGAATTTCACCGCGTTGGAGAGCAGGTTCAGCATGATCTGCTTGAACTTGCGCTCATCCGCCCGCAGCGCGCCGAGCGAGCCGTCGACCTCCAGGCTCAACGCGACGCCGTGGCGCTGCGCGCGCTCCTTGACCAGCGTGATCGCGTTCTGCAGCGCCCCGCGCAGGTCGAACTCGGCCAGGTCGAGCTCCATGCGCCCGGCCTCGATCTTGGAGAGGTCGAGGATGTCGTTGATGAGCGAGAGCAGGTGCCGGCCCGAGGAGTGGATGTCCTTGAGATAGTCGAGCTGCTTGTCGTTCACCTCGCCGAACATCTTCTCGATCAGCACCTCGGAAAAGCCGATGATGGCATTGAGCGGCGTCCTCAGCTCGTGCGACATGTTGGCAAGGAAATCCGACTTGTGCTTGTTGGCGATCTCCAGCTGCCGGCTCTTGTCCTGGATCTCTTGGAACAGCCGCACGTTCTCGATCGCGATGACCGCCTGATCCGCAAACGTGGTCACCATGCCGATCTGTTTGTCGGTGAACGGGTTTGGCTCCGGCCCGCGGGACATGGTGATGACGCCGATCGGCACGCCGTCGCGCAACATCGGTACCGCTAGCAGCGTGCGCACCCGGGAATCAGTGCTTAGCACATCCGAGCGCTGATAGTCGGTGTCGGCACGCGCGTCCGGAATGTGGACTACGCGACGCTCGAGTATCGAACGCCCAGTCGCGGATTCGCGACCGGCGCGCAGCGGGCTGCGCATCAGACCTTCGAGCAGATCCTGAACCTTCTCGTAGCCGAAATGGACTGCCGGCCTGTAGTTGCCGTCGTCGTCCGGACGCAGAAGAACACCGCGTTCCGCTCCGCAAAGACGGGTCGCGCTCTCCATCAACGTCTGCAGAACGGCGTGAAGATCGAAAGCCGAGCGGCTGATCGAGCGCAGCACGTCGCTTGTCGCCGTCTGCTGCCTGAGCGTCTCGGTCAGCTCTGCCGTGCGCGCCTCGACCTTGCGCTCGAGGCCGGCGTAGGACTCGCGCAGCTGCGTGGTCATCTGGTTGAACTGATTGGCGAGCGCCTCGAGCTCGTCGCCGGTCTTCACCTCGATCCGCTGCTCCAGGTCGCCGGCGCCGATGCGCGCCGCGCCTTCCTGCAGGGTGCGGATCGGGCGCACCATGCTGCGTGCGAGCCACATCGCTACCAGCGCGGAGATCAGCAGGCCTGCGACGATCAGCGTGACAGTACGCAGGATCGCCGCGTTAAGGGTCTCGTAGACCTCCGATACCGGCTGCTCTACGAACACCTTCCAGCCGAGCGGATCGATGGTGGCGTAGGCCGTGAGCACGGCCTTGCCGGCTGCGTCCTGCGCCGTCAAAGCGAGTGAGTCGGCGGCGTCCTTGCCGAGCGCGAATTCCACCTGTGGCAGCCTGGAGAGGTTGGTCTTCCTCAGCACCAGGCCGATATCCGGGTCGGCGACCAGGTGCCCGGTGCCGTCGACCACGTAGGCCTTGCCCTTCTTGCCGATCTTGATGCGGCTCACCACGTCCCACATGAACTTGAGGTTCACTTCGGCGACCGTGACCGCGCCCGCCGGGCCCGGCGCGCGCAGCGCGATCGACATGTAGGGCTCGGTCTCCTTGCGGAAGTACACCGGCCCGAACCAGGTCTGCCCGGGCTTGGCGCCCTTGAACGCCGGGTCCTGCGAGCGGTCCTCGCCGGTGCCGAGCGTCTCCATCTTGAGCCGCGACACGGTGAGGAGCTCCCGCCCCCTGGCGTCGAGCTGCCCGATGTCGGTGACCTCGGGCACCTGGGTGATGAGCTTCAGGAACTCGAGGCGCCGCTGCTCGACGCCCTCGGCGCCGAGCGGCGTCAGCGCCGCGTACTTCAGCTGCTGCTCGATGCGGCGGATGAACTGCTCGACGCGCGCCGCCGCGCCGACCGCTTTCTCGCGCTGCACGCTGGAGAGCGCGACCTTGTTCTCCTGGTAGGAGAAGTACAGGCCGATCGCGCCCGAGATCAGCAGCGCGCCGCACACCAGCGCGAGGATCAGCAGGAAATACTTGCGGAACAGGCGCCCGCGCTCGATGCGCCGGATCTCGCGGTTCTGCCCTACGATCGCCTCGACCGGCTTCATTCCCCCCCAAGGAACGCACTGGCGCAGGCCGCCAGCTTACCGGCTATCGGATCGGAGCGGCGAGCGTGATCACGGCGGCGATGATCAGGAGCAGCGTCGGGATCAGCAGGATCAGGAACTGCACATGCTCCTTGATGTTCATGGTCCCTCCCTTGAGGGGAACGACGGCACCCAGCATAGGCCGGTGCCGCAGCGGAGGCAGCGCAGGATTGCGCCCGGAAACTGTGCGAAAAGCACATTTCCAAGGATCTCCGGCTACCAGTGCTCGGGAGGTTTGCGGTGCAGCACGATCCCGGTGCGCGACTGGGTGAGGTAGCCCCCGGTGGAGAGGTCCTTGAGTATCCGGCTCACCATCTCGCGCGAGGCGCCGATCCGGCTCGCGATGTCCTGCTGCGTCAGGCGCTGCGGGATGACGAGGCCCCCGTCGCTCTCCTCGGCGAGCTCGAGCAGGAGCCGCGCCACGCGGCCGTAGACGTCCATCAGCGCGAGGCTCTTGACGCTCGCGGTGAGCGCGCGCACGCGCGCGATCAGCTTCTCGATCAGGTTCAGCGCAAAAGCCGGGTTGCCGCGCACGAACTCGCGGAAATCCGCCTTGGGTACGACCAGGAACCGGCAGGGCTCGAGAGTCGTGACCGAGGCTGAGCGCGGCCCCTCATCGAGCACCAGCTCGCCGAAGTATTCGCCCGGCCCCTGGACAAGGAGCACGACGTCGTGGCCGGCGTCGTCGCTGACGTACACCTTGACGCGCCCCTGCAGGATCACATAGAGCGAGTCGGTGCGATCGCCCTCGCTGACGATGACGGTGTTCTTGGGGTAGCTGCGCGTGATGCCGTGCGAGCCGATCGCCTCCAGGTCCGCGGGCGAAAGCGTGTAGCTTTGCTGCCCCTTGGCCGCCATCGGCGCTCCCCTAGCGCGGCAGCTCCGAGTAGCCCGTGAGGAACTCGTCCACGGCGCGCGCGCACTGCCGGCCCTCGAGGATCGCCCACACCACGAGCGACTGGCCGCGGCGCATGTCGCCGGCGGCGAACACCTTGGCGACGCTGGTCGCGTAGCACCCGGCGCCCTCGGTGCCCGCCCTGGCGTTGCCGCGCGCATCGCGCTCGACGCCGAACTCCGCCAGCAGCGACTGCGCAGGGGAGACGAACCCCATGGCGAGCAGCACGAGCTCGGCCGGGATCTCGAACTCGGAGCCCGCGATTTCATTCGGCTTTCCGTCCTGCCAGGCGAGGCGCACCGCGCGAAGCGCCTTCACCTTGCCGTTCTCGCCGATGAGCGCCTTGGTCGCCACCGACCAGTCGCGCGCCACGCCTTCCTCGTGCGAGGAGGAGGTGCGCAGCCGCGTCGGCCAGTAGGGCCACACCGCGTTGCGCTCCACGTCGGGCGGCATCGGGAAGAGCTCGAAGTTGGTCACCGACCTGGCGCCCTGCCGGTTGGAGGTGCCGACGCAGTCCGAGCCGGTGTCCCCCCCCCCGATCACGACCACGTGCCTGCCCGCGGCCGAGAGCTGTGGCACGTCGCGGTCGCCCGCGACCCGCTTGTTCTGCAGCGGCAGGAATTCCATCGCGAAATGCACGCCCTCGAGCTCGCGCCCCGGGATCGGCAGGTCGCGCGGCTGCTCGGCGCCGCCCGCCAGCACGACGGCGTCGAACTGTGCGGCGAGGTCCTTCGCCGGGATCGACTGCCCGGCCCAGTCCGCGATGCCGGGCGCGGATCTCTCAACGCCGATCCTGACGCCGGTGCGAAACTCCACGCCCTCGGCCGCCAGCTGCGCGAGGCGCCGGTCGACGATGCGCTTCTCGAGCTTGAAATCGGGAATGCCGTAGCGCAGCAGCCCGCCGACGCGGTCGTTCTTCTCGAACACCGTGACCGCGTGACCGGCGCGCGAGAGCTGCTGCGCGCAGGCGAGGCCCGCGGGCCCCGAGCCGACCACGGCGACCTTTCTGCCGGTGCGCCGCGGCGCGGGCTGCGGCCGCACCCAGCCGGCTTCCCAGGCCTTGTCGATGATCGCGTGCTCGATCGACTTGATGCCCACGGCATCGTCGTTGATGCGCAGCACGCAGGCTTCCTCGCAGGGCGCCGGGCAGACGCGGCCGGTGAACTCGGGGAAGTTGTTGGTCGAGTGCAGCGTCTCGATCGCGCGGCTCCAGTCGCCGCGGTAGACGAGGTCGTTCCAGTCCGGGATGATGTTGCTCACCGGGCAGCCCTGCATGCAGAACGGGATGCCGCAGTCCATGCAGCGCGCGCCCTGGATCTTCGCGTCCTCGTCGGCCAGGCGCAGGTAGATCTCGCGATAGTGTTGCTTGCGCGCCTGCGGCGCCTCGTGCGGCTCCTCCAGGCGCTCGTACTCCATGAAGCCGGTGACCTTGCCCATGGCGAGGCTAGGCGGCAAGGCGCTTGCGCTTGGCGGCGAGCTCGCCGAGCGCACGCCGATACTCGTGCGGGAACACCTTGACGAATTTCGGCCGCAATTCGCTCCAGCGCTCCAGAACGCTGCGCGCCTGCGCGCTCCCGGTGAAGCGCGCGTGGCGCTCGATCAGGCGCCGCACGATCGCCTCGTCGGCCTCGCCCCCGTGCCAGAGCGCGCGATCGAGCTTCGCCTCCTGCTCGGCGGCCGCGGCGAGCGGCTCGAGCGCCACCATCGCGCCATTGCAGTGCGCCGCAAAGCGGCCTTCCTCGTCCAGCACGTAGGCGATCCCGCCCGACATCCCGGCGGCGAAGTTGCGGCCGGTGGCGCCGAGCACCACGACGGTGCCGCCGGTCATGTACTCGCAGCCGTGGTCGCCGACCCCCTCGACCACCGTCTGCGCGCCCGAGTTGCGCACCGCGAAGCGCTCTCCCGCGACGCCGCGGAAATACGCTTCGCCGCCGATGGCACCGTAGAGCACGACGTTGCCGGTGATGATGTTCTCGGTGGGCTCGCCGCGGAACTTGGGCGAGGGCTGCACCGAGATGCGCCCTCCCGAAAGCCCCTTGCCGCAATAGTCGTTGGTGTCGCCGATGAGATCGAGCCAGACGCCGCGCGCGAGGAACGCGCCGAAGCTCTGCCCCGCCGAGCCCGCGAAGCGCACATGGATCGTCTCATCGGGCAGGCCGTCATGGCCGTAGCGCGCGGCGATGCGCCCCGAGAGCATGGCGCCGACCGTGCGGTTGATGTTGCGGATCGGCATCTCGATGGTGACCTTCTCGCCGCGCTCGAGCGCCGGGGCGGCGAGCTCGATCAGCCGGTTGTCGAGCGCTTTCTCCAGCCCGTGTTCCTGCGCCTCGCAGTGGCGGCGCGCCACCTCGGCCGGGGCCGGCGGCCGGTGGAAGATCCTGGAAAAGTCGAGCCCCTTCGCCTTCCAGTGCTCGATGCCCTTTCTCGTGTCGAGCAGGTCGGAACGCCCGATCAGCTCGTCGAACCTGCGCACCCCGAGCTTCGCCATCAGCTCGCGCGCCTCCTCGGCGACGAAAAAGAAGTAGTTCACGACGTGCTCGGGCTTGCCCTCGAACTTGCGGCGCAGCACCGGGTCCTGGGTCGCGACGCCGACCGGGCAGGTGTTGAGGTGGCACTTGCGCATCATGATGCAGCCCTCGACGACGAGCGGCGCGGTGGCGAAGCCGAACTCGTCGGCCCCCAGCAGCGCGCCGATCACGACGTCGCGCCCGGTCTTCATCTGCCCGTCCACCTGCACGCTGATGCGGCCGCGCAGGCGGTTGAGCACCAGCGTCTGCTGGGTCTCGGCCAGACCCAGCTCCCAGGGCGTCCCCGCGTGCAGGATCGAGGACCAGGGCGAGGCCCCCGTGCCGCCGTCGTGCCCGGCGATCGTGACGTGGTCGGACTTCGCCTTGGCGACGCCCGCGGCGATGGTGCCGACGCCGATCTCGGAGACGAGCTTCACGCTCACCCAGGCGTTCGGGTTCGCGTTCTTCAGGTCGTGGATCAGCTGCGCGATGTCCTCGATCGAGTAGATGTCGTGGTGCGGCGGCGGCGAGATGAGCTCCACCCCCGGCGTCGAGTAGCGCAGCTCGGCGATGTACTCGGACACCTTGCGCCCGGGGAGCTGCCCGCCCTCGCCGGGCTTGGCGCCCTGCGCGATCTTGATCTGCAGCATCTGCGCGTTGGCGAGGTATTCCGCGGTGACGCCGAAGCGGCCCGAGGCGACCTGCTTGATCTTGGAGTTGAGAGAGTCGCCCTCGCGCAGAGGGACGTCGACCTCGACTCTATCTTTCCCCAATCGACTTTGTAAGGATTCTCCGGCGCGGATCGGCGCGTAGCGCTTGCGGTCCTCGCCGCCCTCGCCCGTGTTCGACCTGCCGCCCAGGCGGTTCATCGCCACCGCGAGCACGGTGTGCGCCTCGGTCGAGATGGAGCCGAGCGACATCGCGCCGGTGGAAAAGCGCTTGACGATCTCGGCCGCGGGCTCGACTTCCTCGAGCGGAACCGGCTGGCAGGCGCCGAAGCGGAACTCGAACAGCCCGCGCAGGGTGAGGTGGCGCTGCGACTGGTCGTTGATCAGCGCCGCGTACTCGCCGTAGGTCGCGTACGAGTTCTGCCGCGTCGCGTGCTGCAGCTTCGCGATCGCCTCCGGCGTCCAGGCATGCTCCTCGCCCCGCACGCGCCAGGCGTAGTCGCCGCCCGCGTCGAGCATGGTCGCGAGCACCGGATCGCGCTCGTCGAACGCGGCACGATGGATCCGGATCGCCTCTTCGGCGACCTGGAAGACGCCGATGCCCTCGACCGTGGAAGTCGTTCCGGCGAAGTACTTGCCGACCAGCGAGCGCGCCAGGCCCACGGCCTCGAAGATCTGCGCGCCGGTATAGGACATGTAGGTGGAGGTGCCCATCTTGGACATCACCTTCTTCAGCCCCTTGCCCACCGCCTTGACGAAATTGCGGATCGCCTTGGAACCCGCCGCCCGGTCCTCGGGGTGCTGGCAGAGCAGCGTCTCGAGCGCGAGGTACGGGTGGACCGCCTCCGCGCCGTAACCGCCGAGCAGCGCGAAGTGATGCACCTCTCGCGCGCTGCCGGTCTCGACCACCAGGCCCGTGCTCGTCCTCAGGCCCTTCGCCACGAGATGCTGGTGGATCGCGGAGAGCGCGAGCAACGCCGGGATCGCGACGCGCTCGCGATCGACCAGGCGGTCCGAGACGACCACGATCGAGTACCCCGAGCGCACCGCGTCCTCGGCCTGCGCGCACAGCGACGCGAGGCGCGCCTCGATCGCCTCGGGACCCCAGGCGACGGGATAGGTGATGTCGAGCTCGAGCGACCGGAACTTGCCCCCGGTGTAGCGCTCGATGTGCCGGATCTTCTCCATCTCGTAGAAGTCGAGCACCGGCTGGCTTACCTCGAGCCTGAGCGGCGGGTTCAGCTCGTCGATGCCGAGCAGGTTCGGCTTCGGGCCGATGAAGCTGACGAGCGAAGTCACCAGCTCCTCGCGGATCGGGTCGATGGCCGGATTCGTCACCTGCGCGAAGAGCTGCTGGAAATAGTGGTACAGCGTCTTGTCCTTCCTGGAAAGCACCGCGAGCGCCGCGTCGTTGCCCATCGAGCCGACCGGCTCCTCGCCCGCCTGCGCCATCGGCAGCAGCTGGAACTTGAGGTCTTCCTGCGTGTAGCCGAACGCCTGCTGCCGGTCGAGCAGCGGTACCGCCGACTTGAGCGGCGGGGTCTTGTCCGACTCGACGTCGTCGAGCTTGACGCGGATGCGCTCGATCCACTCCGCGTAGGGCTTGGCGGCGGCGAGCGTGTCCTTGAGCTCCTTGTCGTCGACGATGCGGCCCTTCTCGAGGTCGACGAGGAACATCTTGCCCGGCTGCAGTCGCCACTTCTTGACGATGCGCTCCTCGGGCACCGGCAGGCAGCCGCACTCCGAGCCCATGATCACGAGGTCGTCGTCGGTGACGATGTAGCGCGACGGGCGCAGGCCGTTGCGGTCGAGCGTCGCGCCGATCTGCCGGCCGTCGGTGAAGGCGATCGAGGCCGGCCCGTCCCAGGGCTCCATCATCGCGGCGTGGTATTCGTAGAACGCGCGCCGGCTCGGGTCCATCAGCGTGTGGTTCTCCCACGCCTCCGGGATCATCATCATCATGGCGTGCGCCACCGAGTAGCCGCCCATCACCAGCAGCTCGAGCGCGTTGTCGAACGAGGCCGAGTCCGATTGCCCCTCGTAGATCAGCGGCCAGACCTTCTCGAGGTCCTTGCCGAGGATCGGGCTCGAGATCGCGCCCTGGCGCGCGCGCATCCAGTTGACGTTGCCGCGCAGCGTGTTGATCTCGCCGTTGTGGCAGATCATGCGGAACGGGTGCGCCAGGTCCCAGGACGGGAAGGTGTTGGTCGAGAAGCGCTGGTGCACCAGCGCGAGCGCCGACTCGACGCGCGGGTCCTGCAGGTCGAGGTAATACTGCCCGACCTGGTAGGCGAGGAGCATGCCCTTGTAGCACAGCGTGCGCGCCGACATCGAAGGCACGTAGAACTCCTTGCCGTGCTCCAGGCGCAGCGCCTGGATCGCGTGCCCGGAGCTCTTGCGGATGATGTAGAGCTTGCGCTCGAGCGCATCGGTGACCGTCACGCCGGCGCCGCGCCCGATGAACACCTGCCGGATCACGGGCTCCAGGCGCTTCGCCGGCTCGGCGAGATCGGAGTTGTCGACCGGCACGTCGCGCCAGCCGAGCAGCACCTGGCCTTCGTCCTTGATCGCGCGCTCGATCTCGTACTCGCAGGCGAAGCGGCTCGCCGGGTCGCGCGGCAGGAAGACCATCCCCACGCCGTACTGGCCTGCCGGCGGGAGGCTCACGCCGCGCCCGCCCATCTCCTCGCGCAGGAACCGGTCCGGCATCTGCACGAGGCACCCCGCGCCATCCGAGAGCTTCGGATCCCAGCCGACCGCGCCGCGGTGCGTGAGGTTCTTGAGGATCGTCAGCCCCTGCTCGACGATGGCGTGCGACTTGCGGCCCTTGATATGGGCGACGAAGCCGACGCCGCAGGCGTCGTGCTCATGCGCCGGGCTGTATAGCCCCTGAGGTTCTAAGCCCATGATCGGAAGAGCTTTTCGATCTTTATCCTGCTCTGCACAAAAAATCCAGTCGAACTTTGCAGTCTACCTATGTAACCCCTGTGCGACAAGGGCTTGGCGCGCCATACACGTCTATTGCACCGCAGCAGCGATGCTTTCGCGCACGGCCCGGGGCTCAAGGTCGGAGCGCACGGCCGCGCGCCCGAGCGCCTCGAGCAGCACGAAGCGGAGCTTGCCGCCTGCGGCTTTCTTGTCGACCTGCATCAGCTCCAGATACCGGTCGGCGGCAAGCCCGGGGCCGCGCACCGGCAGCCCGGCGCGGGCGATCAGGGCGCGCACGCGCGCGACGTCCTGCCGCGGCAGGGCGCCGGCGCGCGCCGAGAGCTCGGCGGCCATCACCATCCCGGCGGCGACCGCCTCGCCGTGCAGCCATTCGCCGTAGCCGAGGCCCGCCTCGATGGCGTGCCCGAAGGTGTGGCCGAAATTGAGCAGCGCGCGCAGTCCCGATTCGCGCTCGTCGGCAGCGACCACCTGCGCCTTCAGCTCGCAGGAGCGCAGCACGGCGTGCTCGAGCGCAACGCGCTCGCGCGCGAGGAGCTTCTCGATGTTCGCCTCCAGCCATTCGAGAAAGGCGGCATCCAGTGCGAGCCCGTGCTTGATGACTTCGGCGATCCCGGCGCGCAGCTCGCGTTCCGGCAGCGTGTCCAGGGTCGCCACGTCGGCGATCACGGCGAGCGGCTGATGAAAGGCGCCGATCATGTTCTTGCCGCGCGCGTGGTTGATCGCGGTCTTGCCGCCGACCGAGGAGTCGACTTGCGCGAGCAGCGTCGTCGGCAGCTGCAGGTAGGGCACGCCGCGCTGGTAGGTGGCGGCGGCGAAGCCCGCGAGATCGCCGATCACCCCGCCGCCCAGCGCGACGACCAGCGAATCGCGCCCGAGGCGCGCCGCAAGCAGCGCATCGAACACCCGCTCGAGCGTCGCCCAGCCCTTCGCCTGCTCGCCGTCCTCGACCACCACCGGAAGCACGGTGCGCGCCCCCGCCTGGGCGAGCGCGCGCGCCGCGCGCTCGAGGTACACCGGCGCGACTACCGTGTTGCTCACCACGGCAGCCGCCCTCGAACCCACGTGCGGCGCATACAGGCGCGCATCCTCCAGCACGCCCCTGCCGACGTGAATCGGGTAGGCGCGCTCGCCGAGCGCTACGCGGAGAGTCTGCATAGGCGCTCGAGGCGAGCGAGCAGGTCCTTGGCGAGCGCCTGCGCGCTTTGCCGGCCCGTGTCGAGCACGACGTCGGCGACCTCGCGGTAAAGCGGATCGCGCAGCGCGTAGAGCTCCTCCAGAACCTTCTGCGGCTGCGGCGCGGCGAGCAGCGGCCGGTTGCGGTCCTGGCGCACGCGCTGCCAGAGGCTCGCGGGTCGCGCGTGCAGGTACACCACCGTGCCGCGCGCGGCCAGCCGCCGGCGGTTCGCCTCGGCGAGTACCGCGCCCCCGCCGGTCGCGAGCACCACCCCGTCGAGCGCGCACAGCTCCGCCAGCACCTGCGTCTCGCGCGCGCGAAAACCCGCCTCGCCCTCGATGTCGAAGATCACCGGGATGCGAACGCCGCAGCGGCGCTCGATCTCCTCGTCGGAGTCGTAGAACGCGCGCTTGAGGCGCCGCGCGAGCAGCCGACCCACGGTGCTCTTGCCCGCGCCCATCATGCCGACCAGGATCACGTTGTTCCCGCGCTTCACGCCGTCATTCTACGCAGGTGGAAAAACAAACGGCCGGGAGGCCCGGCCGTCTGAGCGCTTGGAGAAGCGTTCCGCTAGCGCACGGTCAGGCGCTCGTTCACGATGCGCGGCGTGATGAATACCAGCAGCTCGGTCTTGCTCGAGGTGCTCACCTGGTTGCGGAACAGGAAGCCGATGTAAGGCAGGTCGCCGAAGAACGGCACGCGCGTGTTGTCGACGCGGCTGCGGTCGTCGTAGATGCCGCCGATCACGATGGTGCCGCCGTTCTCCACCAGCACCTCGGTCTTGACGTGCTTGGTGCTGATCGCGATGCCGGCCGGCGTGGTCGCGCCCGGCTCGTCCTTGTTGACGTCGAGCGTCATGATGATGTTGCCGTCGGGCGTGATCTGCGGCTTCACCTTGAGCGACAGGTTGGCCTTGCGGAACGAGACGCTGGTCGCGCCCGAGGAGGTGGCCTGCTGGTACGGGATCTCGGTGCCCTGCTCGATCACCGCCTCGACCTGGTCCGCGGTCAGCACGCGCGGGCTGGAGATCGTCTTGCCCTTGCCGTCGGCCTCGAGCGCGGAGATCTCCAGGTTGAGGAACTGTGTCAACGCCCGGTTGAACAGGATGAAGGAGAAGCTGCCCGCGTTGAACGCGTTCAGGCCGGCTGCGGGCATGTTGACGCTCAGGCCGTCGGTGCGCGTCGTGCTGAGCCCCTGCGTCCCGCCGATCGACCCGGTATCGACGTTGCCGGGAGCGGCGCCGAAGGCATAGCGCAGGCTCCCCGGGCCGTCGCCGCTGAACGGAACCCGGTGGCCCTGGGTGAGGTTGGCCTCGTTATAGCCGAGCCGCGCGCCCAGGTTCTTGTTGAAAAGCTCCGAGGCCTCGACGATGCGCGCCTCGATCATCACCTGGCGCACCGGCACGTCGATGCGCGCGATGAGCTTGCGCACCTCCTCGAGGCGGCTCGGCGTGTCCTGCACGAAGAGCGTGTTCGTACGTGCATCGACGACTGCGCTGCCGCGCTTGGAGAGCATGCGCTGCGCCGGGTCCGAGAGCAGCTTCTGCACGTCGGCCGCCTTCTGGTAGTTCATCTGGAACGCCTCGGTGCGGGTCTGCTCCAGGTCGGTGATCTGGTTCTGCGCTTCGAGCGCGAGCTTCTCGCGCGTCGCCAGCTCGTCGCGCGGCGCGATCCAGATCACGTTGCCCGACTTGCGCATGTCGAGGCCGCGCGTCTGCAGGATGATGTCGAGCGCCTGGTCCCAGGGCACATCCTTCAGGCGCAGCGTGATGCTGCCGCCGACGGTGTCGCTGGTGATGATGTTGAGGTCGGTGAAGTCGGCGATGACGTTGAGCACCGCGCGCACCTCGACGTTCTGGAAGTTGAGCGAGAGCTTCTCGCCGGAATAGCGGCCGCGCTGCGCAACCCTGGACGGATCCACCACCGCGGGCTTCACCTCGACCACGAATTGCGTCTCGGACTGGTAGGCGTTGTGCTCCCACTGGCCTTTGGCCTCGATCACCATGCGCACGTTCTCGCCCTGCTGGAAGGTGCTCACCGTCTGCACCGGGGTGGCGAAGTCCACCACGTCCAGCCGCCGGCGCAGATTCTCCGGCAGCGCGGTCTTGAGGAACTCGACCACGATGTTCTGGCCCTGCTGGCGGATGTCGATGCCCGTGGAGGTATCGGTGAGGTCGATCAGGATCCGTCCCTCGCCGCCGCCGCCGCGGCGAAAATCGATGTCGCGAATCGCGTGCTTGGCGTCCGCCCGGCCCTCGGCGAAGCTGGGCGCCTGCGCGGCGGGCCCGCCGGAGGGCGCCGCCGCGGCCGCGGCCGAGAGCGTCACCACGATGCTGCGGCCGTCGAGCGCCACCTCGTGCGCCACGGAGCGGCGCAGGTTGAGCACCAGGCGTGTGCGGTCCGAGCCCTGCACCAGGTTCATGCTGCGCAACTCGCCCTGGCCGATCTCCTGCGCGTTGCGGCCGAGCGCGTTGCTGGTGTTGGCGAAGTCGAAGACGATGCGCGCCGGGCTGGCGACGGTGAAGCTCGGCGGCGCGCTCTTCAGCGGCTCCTTGGTGGTGATCCGCACGATCACGTTGCCGCCCTGCTGCGCGACGTCGAACGCGTCGATGCTGTTCGCCTGCGCGAACGCGAACCCCGTCCCGGCGAGCCATGCCGCGAGGATCAGCCACAGGTGCCGCAGTGCCTTGACGTTGTTCATTTCTTGCCCTCCTGCATTTGCAGCGTGGTGCTGCGCTCCACCCAATCCCCGCCGCTGTCCTGGACCACTTCCTTGAGGCTGATCTGGCTCTCGTCGATCGCCGTGATCACGCCGAAGTTCTGGCCCATGTAGTTGCCCTTCTTGACGCGAAACAGGTTCGAGCCCGCCTTCACGAGGGCGAACACGTCGCTCTTCTGGCTGAGCGTCCCGACCATCTGGATCGCCTCCAGCGGAAACGCCTCGAGCGGCTCCTTGGGCCGGTTCAGATCGGGCTGCACGCCGCCGCCCCCGCCGCCGCCGCCGGCGGCCTGCGACACCACGATGCGTCCCGGGACGAAGGGGTCGAGCATGCTCTCGCCCTTGTACGGCACCGGCTCGTAGGATTTCACGGGCGGAAGCGGGTCGACTCTGCCGCGCAGGTCCTTGGTGAGCGCCGCGAGCTCCTGCCTGAGCTCGCTCTGCTCCTCGCCCCCGCAGGCGGCGAGCAGCGCTGCGGCCACGGCGATCGCGGCAAGCGTGCGCGGATGGCTCATCGTTTCTTCGCCGGTCCCTTCTTGGAAGCGGCCTTGCGCTGCGCCGCGATCTCGTCCTCATCGAGGTAGCGGAAGGTGCGCGCCGTGACCTCCATCGCGAGGTTGCCGTCCTTGCCGGCCTCGATCGACACGTCGTTCAGCGTCACGATCCTGGGCAGCTGCCCGACGTCGGCGGCAAATGCGCCCATGTCGTGATAGGTGCCGATCACCTTCACCTGGATCGGCAGCTCGGAGTAGAACTCGCGCGGCGCCTCGGAGGGCGCGGGCCGGAACAGCTCGAACTGCAGGCCGCGCGACAGGCCCGCCTGGTTGATGTCGACCAGCAGCGAATCCATCTGCGACTTGTTCGGCAGCTGCTTGAGCAGCGCGCCGAACTGGGTGTCGATCTCCCTGAGCTGCTGCTTGTGCAGGTCGAGGTTGACCGCCTGGGTCTTCTTCTTGACGTAGTCCTCCTTGAGGGTCTTTTCCTGGGCGAGACCCCGGTCGAGCTCCTCGTACTGCGGATCCCAGACCAGGAAGTAGCCGGCGACCGGAATCGCGACCAGGATCGCCGCCAGCACCACGAGCATCGGCAGGAGGCTCCAGGTGCCCGGGTCCTTCCAGTTGGTGCGCCTGAAATCGTCGGCAATCTGATTGAAGTTGATCGCCATGGCCTAGCTCTTCTTCGCCGCCGCCGGGGGCGCCTTGGCCGCGCCTTTCGCCGCGGGGGCGGTGGGACGCTTGAGCACCAGATTCATGTTGAACTCGGAGATGCGCATCTTGCCCAGCGTCACGGCCTTGATCTCGATCAGCTTGGGGTTCGCGAGCCAGGGCGAGGACTCGATGTTGCGCATCAGCGTCGAGACGCGCGCGTTCGACTGCGCGTAGCCGACCAGGTGGACGCCCGGGCCTTTTTGCCTCACGGATTTCAGGAACACGCCCTCGGGAACCTGCCGCACCAGCTCGTCGAGCAGGTGCACCGTCTGCACGCGGTCGGTCTGCAGCGTCTCGATCACCTGCTTGCGGGCGAGCAGCGCCTGGATCTTGTCCTTGACGTCCTTGATCTCGTCGATTTCCTTGTCGAGCTTGGCGATCTCGGCCTTCATGAACCGGTTGCGTTCCTCCTGGTCGCTGATGCGCTGCGACAGCACCAGCCAGCCCGCGCCCACGATCACCGCGCCGAGCGCCGCGGTCATCCCCGCCATGACCGCGAAGTGCGTCCTGGCGCGCTTGCGCCGCTCCTCGCGGTGCGGCAGGAGATTGATTCTGACGCTCATGACGGGTCGAACCTGCGCATCGCCAGGCCGCAGGCGACGATCAGCGAGGGCGCGTCCTGCATCAGGCGCTTGAGCTGGATGCGCGGCGAGGACTGCATCGCGCCGAACGGGTTCGCCACCACGGTGGGCACCTGGGTGCGCGTGTGCACGACCTCGTCCAGGCCCGGGATCACCGCCGAGCCGCCGGCGAGCAGGATGTGGTCGACCGTGTTGTAGGAAGTCGAGGTGAAGAAGAACTGCAGCGCGCGCTGCACTTCCTGGGACAGGTTCTCCATGAAGGGCTTGAGCACCTCGGCCTCGAAGTCATCGGGCAGCCCCCCCGAGCGCTTGGCGTTCTCCGCTTCCTCGGGGCTCATGCCGTAGCGCGCCACGATGTCGGCGGTGAGCTGGTTGCCGCCGAACGCCTGCTCGCGCGTGTAGACCGACTGCTCGTTGCGCACCACGCCCACCTGCATGACGTTGGCGCCGACATCGACGATCGCCACGTTCTGGTCCTTGCCGCCGCCCGGCAGCTGCTTGATGACCAGGTCGAGCGCCGACATCTGGGCGAAGGACTCGACGTCCATCACCAGCGGCTTCAGGCCCGCGTTCTCCGCGACGGCGAAGCGGTCGGAGACCTTCTCCTTGCGCGTCGCGGCGATCAGGACCTCGTTCTCCTCGGGATTGGTGGGCGAGGGCCCGACGATCTGGAAGTCGAGGTTGACTTCCTCGAGCGCGAAGGGGATGTACTGGTTCGCCTCGCTCTGCACCTGGAGCTCGAGCTCCTCCTCGCGCAGCCCCGCCCCGACGATGATCTTCTTGGTGATCACCGCGCCCGAGGGCACCGCCATCGCGACGTGTTTGGTGCGCGTCGCGAGCCGCTTGTAGCCGCGCGCCACGGCGTCGGCCACGGCCTCGAGGATGTTGATGTTGCCGTCCACGACGGCGTCCTTGGGCAGCGCCTCGATCACGTAGCGCTCGACCCGGTAGGCGCCCTTGCCGGCCTCCACGATCTCGAGCATCTTCACCGAGGACGAGCTGATATCGAGCCCGAACAACGGCGGCGCCTTCGGCTTAAGGAAGTCGAGATTCATCCCCTTTTTCCTTTGCGCATCGGCCTGTTAGGCGCGATACGTAGAATTTGCGTTAGATGCTAGCAACAACTCCCAAGGGTGTCTAGTGAATCTTCCACAGCAGGGAAGGTCTTATAATGCCCCCCGTCCCGGCGCGTGTGCAACAGCCCCCCAGAGCTCGCGTAACCCCTTTGATCTGGCTTCGTTTTTTGGCTTTTCCGCTGGTCCTCCTCGCGGGATTGGCGGCCGCGGCAGCGTGCCTTGCCGGGCTGGTGGTGCTGCTAGCCTACCCGAACCTGCCGTCGCTCGAGGCGCTGACCGACTATCAGCCCAAGATCCCGCTGCGCGTCTACACGGCCGAAGGCGCGCTGATCGGCGAATACGGCGAGGAGCGGCGATCGCTGATCTCGATCGGCGAGGTCCCTGCGCAGCTGAAGAGCGCGATCCTCGCTGCCGAGGACGAGCGCTTCTACCAGCACGCCGGGATCGACTATCTCGGAGTGGCGCGCGCCGCTTATGCCAACCTCACGCAGGGCGGCCGCAGGCAGGGCGCAAGCACGATCACCATGCAGGTGGCGCGAAACTTCTTCCTCTCCTCGGAAAAGACGCTCACGCGCAAGCTCTACGAGGCGCTGCTCGCCTTCAAGATCGAGCACAGTTTTGGGAAAGACCAGATCCTCGAGCTCTACGTCAACCAGATCTATCTCGGGCAGCGGGCCTACGGTTTCGCCGCCGCCTCGCGGATCTACTTCGGCAAGCCGCTCGAGCGCCTGACGCTCGGCGAGGCGGCCGTGCTCGCCGGCCTTCCGAAGGCACCATCGGCCTACAACCCTGTTGCAAATCCGCAACGCGCCCGCCAGCGCCAGCAGTACGTGCTGCGGCGCATGAAGGAGCTCGGCCATATCACGGAGCAGCAGTACGCCGAGGCGCTGCAAGCCCCGCTGCAGGTGCGGCGCGAGGTCGATGATTTCGCGGGCGTGCACGGCGAGTACGTCGCCGAGATGGTGCGGCAGGCGGTCTACGAGCAGTACCCCGAGGAGGCCTATACCAAGGGTTTCCGCGTCTACACCACGATCCGCAAGGCAGACCAGGAGGCGGCCTACGAGGCGGTGCGCCGCGGGCTGCTCGAGTACGACCGGCGCCAGGGCTATCGCGGCCCGGAGGGGTTCGTTGAGCTGGCGCCCGGCGCGAGCGCGGAGGATCACGAGGAGGCGCTCGCCGACTACGCCGACACCGAGGAGCTGAGAGCGGCGCTGGTCCTGCAGGCCGGCCCGAAGCAGGTGCGCGCCGCGCTGAAGAGCGGCGAAGTGATCACGCTTTCGGGCGAAGGCCTGAAATTCGCCGCGCGCGCGCTCGACGAGAAGGCGACGGCGGCGCGGCGCCTGCGGCGCGGC
>JBFLYF010000179.1:0-6367 GCA_040756795.1 Pseudomonadota bacterium | reverse complement strand
CATCGTGTTCCTGGAGTTCGTCATCGACCCGGCCTGCTCGATCGTGTTCGAGGCGGAGCGCTCGGAGGAGGACGCCATGCGGCGGGCGCCGCGCGACCCGGCGGAGCCCCTGTTCAGCGGCGCGATGCTCGCAGCCAGCCTGCTCGCGGGCGTGGCGCTGCTCGCCACGGTCGCGCTCGCCTACGGCTGGGCGGTCGGCGCGGGCCGGAGCGAGCCCGAGGCGCGCGCGCTCGGCTTCGCCGCGATCGTGTTCGGCAACCTCGCGCTCATCCTCGCCAGCCGCTCGCGCGAGCGCACGATCCTCGCCTCGCTGCGCCGCCCGAACCCCGCGTTCTGGTGGATCGTCGCGGGCACGCTCGCCGCGCTCGCGGGGGCGATCTACGTGCCCCCGGCGGCGCAGGTGTTCCGCTTCGCGCCGCTCGGCGTGCCCGAGCTGCTGGTGGCGCTCGGCGCCGGCGTTCCCGGCGTGCTCGCGTTCGACGCGCTGCGCCGCGCCTGGCGGGGCTGATTTGACTTGAGTCAAACCCGCGCCGCGGCGCCGGGGTAGCCTATAGCCTCGATAGGAGACGAACGATGGATTACAAGACGATCCTGGTGCATCTGGACGCCGGCAGGACCGCCGCGGCGAGGCTGGAAAGCGCGGTGGAGCTGGCGCGCAAGTTCGATGCCCACGTGGCCTGCCTGTACGCGCTCAGCGCGCCCCCGCATCCGTCGCACGCCATGGAGGCGGGCGAGATCCTGGTGAGCGCGCAGAAGCGCGCCTACGCCGAGATGCGCGAGGCCGCGCGGCGCGGCTACGACGAATGCGCGCGGCGCACCGGATACGCCCGCATCGAGTGGCGCGAGACCGACCAGGACGCGCTCGCCGCGGTGGCGCTGCACGCGCGCTACGCCGACCTGGTGGTGATCGGCCAGAAGAACGAGGAATGGCCCTCCGGCGTGTCCAAGGAGTTCGAGGAGCGGCTGCTGCTCGCCGCCGGCCGGCCGGTGCTGGTCGTGCCCTACGCCTTCGAGCGCCGCGGCCTGGGCGAGCGCATCGTGATCGCCTGGAACGCGAGCCGCGAGGCGGCGCGCGCGGTGGCCGACGCGCTGCCGCTCCTGCAGCGCGCCAAGCACGTGCACGTGGTCGCGTTCAACGCCAGCCACGCGGGCGGCGCGCACGGCGAGGTGCCGGGCGCCGACATCGGCCTCACGCTCACGCGCCACGGCGTCAAGCTCACGGTCTCGCAGTACGAGGCGCGCGACATCGACGTGGGCAACCTGCTGCTGTCGCGCGCGTTCGACTACTCCGCCGACATGATCGTGATGGGCGCCTGGGGCCACTCGCGCCTGCAGGAGCTCGTCATGGGCGGGGTGACGCGCACGCTGCTGCAGTCGATGACCGTGCCGGTGCTGATGTCGCACTAAGTCAGGCGAGCGCGAGCTCGACGCGCTTCACCATCGGGCCCTCGGGGCTCGCGCTGACCTCGAAGCCGAGCCTGGCGCAGAACTCGAGCATGGCGCGGTTCTCGGCGAGCACGTGGCCGATCATGAGACGCAGCCCGCGCTCGCGCGCCACTCCGATCAGCGATTCCATGAGCCTGCGCCCGAGGCCGCGCTTCTGCCAGGCATCGGCGATCACCAGCGCGAACTCGCTCGACTCGCCGTCGGGGTTGGTGATGTAGCGGCACACGCCGATCTGCTTCTCGCGCCCGTCCTCCTCGACCGTGGCGACGAACGCCATCTCGCGGTCGTAGTCGATCTGGGTGAAGCGCACCAGCATCGCGGGCGTGAGCTCGCGCAGCGTGTCCATGAAGCGGAAGTAGCGGCTCTCCGCCGAGAGCCCGCGCACGAACGCCTGCTCCATCTCCGCGTCCTCGGGACGGATGGGTCTCACCGTGATCGGCGGTCCCTCGGGCGGCTGCCACTGCATGACGCGGTGCGCCGGGTAGGGATGGATCGCCATGTGGCCGTAGCGGTCGCGCCGGCCGCCGGCCTGGCGCACCACGACGCGCGCGTCCACCACCACGGCGCCCGCCGGGTCGGCGATGAGCGGGTTGATGTCGAGCTCCTCGATCCAGGGCAGCTCGCACACCATCTCCGAGACGCGCAGCAGCACCGACTCGATCGCCGCCATGTCGGCGCTCGGCAGGTTGCGGAACGGCCCGAGCAGCTTCGCCACGCGCGTGCCGCGGATCATGTCGGCGACGAGGAACGAGTTGAGCGGCGGCAGCGCCACCGCGCGGTCCTTGTGCACCTCCACCGCGGTGCCGCCGGTGCCGAAGACGATCGCCGGGCCGAACACGGGATCGCGCACCACGCCCGCCATCAGCTCGCGGCCGTACGCGCGGCGCACCATCGGCTCCACGGTGACGCCGGCGATGCGCGCGTCGGGGCGGCGCTTCGCCACCTCGGCGACGATGCGCTCGTAGGCGGCGCGCACCGCCTGCGCGCTGCCGATGCCGAGCTGCACGCCGTTGACGTCGCTCTTGTGCGTGACGCCCGCGGCCTCGATCTTCATCGCCACCGGGAAGCCGATCTCCTGCGCGAGCAGCATCGCCTCGTGCGCCGAGCGCGCGAGCGCGGTGCGCGCGATCGGGATGCGGAACGCCGAGAGCAGCGCCTTCGCCTCCATCTCGGTGAGCACCGTGCGCCGGTCGGCGAGCACCGCCTCCACGATCATGCGCGCGGCCTCGAGGTCGGGCGGGTCCTGCGGCGAGAGCGGCCCCGGGCTCTGCAGCAGCGCGCGCTGGTTGCGGTAAAACGCCGAGATGTGGCCGAACATCTCCACCGCGGGATCGGGCGTGCGGAACACGGGGATGCCCGCGCCGGCGAGCAGCGCGCGCGCCGGCGCGGTCTGCTCCTCGCCCATCCAGCAGGCGAGCACCGGCTTGGAGGAGCCTTTGGCCGACTCGATCACGGCGCGCGCGGCGTCCTCCGGCGCGGTCATCGCCTGGGGCGTCAGCATCGCGAGCACCCCGTCCACGTTCGGGTCGGCGAGGCAGGCCGAGACCGCGGCGCGGTAGCGCGCCTCGTCGGCGTCGCCGATGAGGTCGAGCGGGTTGCCGTGCGACCAGTTGGCGGGCAGCGCGGTCCTGAGCGAGTCGATGGTCGCGCCCGAGAGCTCGGCGAGCGGGATGCCGAGGTCGGCGGCGCGGTCCGCCGCCATCACGCCGGGGCCGCCGCCGTTGGTGATCACGGCCAGGCGCTCGCCCTGCGGCCGCACGTGCACCGCGAGCGCCTGCGCCGCGGCGACCAGCTGGCCGATGGTCTTGACGCGGATCACGCCGGCTCTACGCACCACGGCCTCGAAGACGTCGTCCAGGCCCACGATCGCTCCCGTGTGCGACACCGCGGCGCGCACGCCCGCCGGGTGGCGCCCGACCTTCATCAGGATCACGGGCTTGACGCGCGCCGCGTCGCGCAGCGCCGAGACGAAGCGGCGCGCGTCGCGCACCCCCTCGATGTAGAGCAGGATGTGCTCGGTCTTCGGGTCGTCGACCAGGTAGTCGATGATCTCGCCGAAGTCCACGTCGGTCGAGCCGCCGAGCGACACCACGCTCGAGAAGCCGACGCCGTTCGGCCGCGCCCAGTCGAGCATCGCGGTGCACACCGCGCCCGACTGCGAGATGAGGCCGAGCGACCCGGCGAGCGGCGTGCCGCGCGCGAAGGTGGCGTTCAGGCCGATCCCCGGGCGCATGAGCCCGAGGCAGTTCGGCCCGATGACGCGCAGGCGGTGGCGGCGCGCGTTCTCGTGGAGCGCGCGCTCCAGCTTCGCGCCCTCGGCGCCGATCTCGGAGAAGCCGGCGGTGATCACCACCGCGGCGCGCACGCCGGCGCGGCCGCATTCGTCGATCACGCCCGGCACCGCGCGCGGCGGCGTGGCGATCACCGCGAGGTCGACGCGGCCGGGGATGTCGGAGACCGAGCGGTAGGCGGGCACGCCCTGGATCGCGCGGTGCTTGGGGTTGACGGCGGCGAGCGTGCCGCGGTACTTCGCGGCGAGCATGTTCTCGACGAGCACCGCGCCGACCGAGCCCTGGCGCTCGCTCGCGCCGACGATCGCGACCGAGGCGGGCTCGAAGAGCGGCGTGAGGTAGTGGCGCCCGGAGACGCCGGCGAGCTTGGTCGAGGCCAAGGGCGCCTCCGGCTGGCGGCGGCGCGCGCTAGGCGGCCGCGTGCAGCACGTTCTCCAGCCCGCCGCTGTCGCGGATGCGCACGTGCTTCTGCTGCACCTCGATCAGCGCGTCCTTCTGGAACGCGGAGAACAGGCGGCTCACGGTCTCGAGCTTCAGGCCCAGGTAGCTGCCGATCTCCTCGCGCGTCATGCGCAGGTGGAAGTCCGAGGGCGAGTAGCCGCGCGCGGTGAAGCGCTTGGAGAGGTTGAGGAGGAAGGTGGCGAGGCGCTCCTCGGCGCGCATCGAGCCGAGCAGCATCATCACGCCGTGGTCGCGCACGATCTCGCGCGCGAGCACCGCGTACAGGTGGCGCTGCAGCGCCGGGATCTCGCGCGCCAGCTCCTCGACCAGCGCGTAGGGCATGACGCAGACCTCGCTGTCCTCGAGCGCGGTCGCGGTGCCGTTGTAGCGGCCCGAGCCGATGCCGTCCATGCCGAGCAGCTCCCCGCCCATGAAGAAGCCGGTGACCTGCTCGCGGCCCTCGCCGTCGACGAGGCTGGTCTTGAAGAAGCCGCTGCGCACCGAGTAGATCGCCTTGAACTCGTCGCCCGCGCCGAACAGGGTTTCGCCGCGCCGCACCCGGCGCCGCGCGTACACCAGCTGCTCGACGCGCGGCAGGTCGTCGCTCTGCACGCCCGCGGGGATGCACAGCTCGCGCACGCTGCAGCCCGAGCAGGTGACGGAGAACTTCTTCGGTGCGCCAGCGGGCCTGATCTCGGTGACGGCGTACATCGGGACCTCCTGTCGGTCAGCAAACCACGGTGGCCGCGCGCTCGGCGATCGCCGCGCGCATTGCGTCCAGCTCGTTGGTCTTGTCGAAAAAGTCCTGCGCCCCGAGCTCCGCGGCGAGGCGCCGGTAGGGCTCGGTGGCGAAATTGGAGAGCATGAACACCGTGATCTCGGGCGCCGCCGCGTGCAGCGCGCGCAGCACGTCGAAGCCGGTGCCCTGGCGCAGCTTGATGTCGAGCACCACCACGTCGGGCCGCTCGGCGAGGATGCGCGGCAGCGCGTTGCCCGCGCTCGCCGCGTGGCCGACCTGGCTCACGCCCTCGATCGAGGAGAGCATGGCCCGCAGCCGCTCTACGAGCAGCGGCGAGTCCTCCACGAGGAAGACCTTGAGTGGTTCTTTGACGGCGCTGCACATGGCCGGCAGTGTGCCCGCGCCTTGCGCGGCGCAGTATCGGCCGAGGCTGAAACCCGCTGTCGGCGGACGCTTGTCCGCGCGTAGGAGGATTCCTACGAAGAATGCTGCATGTGGGTCCTCTCGTGCACCCGCTGGCAGTCGAGGCAGCGCTTGGCGGTCGGGTAGGCGAGCAGCCGCTCGAAGCTGATCTCGCCGCCGCAGTCGGTGCAGATGCCGTACTCGCCGCGCTCGAGGCGCGAGCGCGCCGCCTCCAGGTCGCGCAGCTCGCGCACGTCGCGCGCCACCTCGGCCTGGTCCAGGTCGGCGAGCAGGTCGGCCGCGGCTTCGTCGCCCGTGTCGCGCACCGCGCCGGCGAGCTCGCCGAAGGTCTCCTCGCGCGAGCGCTCCACGTCCTCCCGGATGCCGCTGGTGAACGACGCATGCCGCTCGGCGAGGATGCGGCTCAGTTGCTGCAGCTGGTCGCGGGTCAGGGCCATGACCTGACTGTAGCGACGCCGCAAAACACCGCTTTGACGCCGATCAACTAGGGCAGGAGCTTGTTCTCCATGGCGTAGCGCACCAGCTCGGCGGTGCTGCCGAGGCCGAGCTTCTCCAGCAGCCGGGCCTTGTGCGTCGAGACCGTCTTCACCGAGAGGTGCAGCCGCTCGCCGATCTCGGTCGGCGACAGGCCCGTGGCGAGCAGGCGAAGCACCTCGAACTCGCGGTCCGAGAGCGCCTGGTGCGGCTCCTTGGCCGCGCTCACCAGGCTCGCAGCCGCCGCCTCGCTGATGTGCACGCCGCCCGCGGCGATCTTGCGGATCGCGCTCACCAGCTGGCTGCTCGCGCTGTCCTTGGTGAGGTAGCCCGAGGCGCCCGCCTTGAGCGCGCGCGCCGCGTACTGCTGCTCGCCGTGCATCGAGAGCACCAGCAGCCTGAGCGCCGGTTTCTCGGCCTTCAGGCGCTTGACGAGGTCGATGCCGGAGAGCCCCGGCATCGACATGTCGACGAGCGCCACGTCGTAGTCGTTGGCGCGCACGAGCGCGAGCGCCGCGTCGCCGCTCGCCGCCTCGCCCGCGACCTGCAGGTC
>JBFLYF010000178.1:0-6389 GCA_040756795.1 Pseudomonadota bacterium | reverse complement strand
GAGGCCCGGCGCAGCGAGCAGCGCGGCGAGCAGAAGACGGCCCGGAAGGGCCATCAATCCGGCCTTCTCATCAGCACGATGCGCTCCCCGTCGACGATGCGCGCGTCGACGTTGCGCGCTTCGAACTCGAGCAGCTTGCCTTCGGTGTTGTAGGAAAAGCGGATCTCCCCGCCGCCGTGGAACCGGACGTAGTGCGAGACGGAATTGAACAGGCTGTTGATGGTATGGACTTCGATGTCGACGAGGTTCTCGACGCCGATCGACTTGATGGACTCGATGTGCAGGTGCACGGGCCCGCGCGTGTCGGGCGACACCGAGCCGTCCGGATTGGTGCGCATCGTCAGCTTGCCCGTGGATTCGATCCTGATCGGCTTCGGCGCGTCGCTCACTCTGGCCCCCCGCGCCACATTGTGCGCCCGACCCGCGTCGTCCTTCAACCGGCTTTGAGGTAGATCAAGGGCCTACGCGCCCCGCGCGCACACCATCGGGTTCGGCGCGGGCTTGCGCCCCCGCGCCGGGTGCGGGCACCATCGGCCTGCGAATCTGAACACCCATCCGAAAGGGGAAGCCATGGCCGAAGAGGTACGTGCGCCGCTCGCCGGCAACATCTGGTCCGTGCTCGTGGAGGTCGGCGCGAGCGTGCAGGAGGACGACGAGCTGGTGGTGATCGAGGCGCTCAAGATGGAGAACCCGGTGTGCGCGCCGCGCGCCGGCAAGGTCAAGGAAATCAAGGTCAAGAAAGGCGACAAGGTCGAGGAAGACGCGGTTCTTGTCGTGATCGAATGATATGAACTTCGAACTGACAGCGGAGCAGAGGCTCATCCAGGACACGGCGCGGCGCTTCGCCGCCGAGGAGATCGCGCCCACCCTCGAGGAAGAGGAGCGCAAGCACGAGTTCCGCGCCGACCGCGTGGCGAAGATGGGCGGGCTGGGGTTTTTCTCCTGCGGCCTGCCCGAGGAGCTGGGCGGCAGCGGCATGGGGTTCATGGAGTCGGTGCTGATGGCCGAGGAGATCGCGCGCGTCTCGGCCTCCTGGCGGCTGCCGTTCAACATGCAGAACCTGGGACCGGCGCTCACGGTGGCGAAGTTCGGCACACCCGCGCAGAGGAAGAAGTACGTGCCCGGCTGGGTCGCAGGCACGCAGCTCGGCTTTTTCGCCATGACCGAGCCGAACACCGGGTCGGATGTCGCCAGCATGAAGACCCACGCGCTGGACAAGGGCGACCACTGGGAGGTGCACGGCAGCAAGATGTGGATCTCGCAGGCGCACGTCGGCGACGCGGGGCTGCTGTACGCCTACACCGACCGCTCCAAGGGCAACAAGGGCATCAGCGCCTTCATCATCGAGCCGAAGAAGATGAAGGGCTGCAGCGCGCGCGCGATCGAGACCAAGCTCGGCCTGCACTGCGCGCCCACCGGCGAGTTCGTGTTCGAGGGCATGAAGGTGCCGAAGGAGAACGTGCTCGGCAAGCCCGGCGAGGGCTTTCGCATCTGCATGTGGCAGCTCAACCAGACGCGCCTGGGCTGCGCCGCCGGCGCGCTCGGCGTGGCGGGAGGAGCGCTGGACTTGGCAATCCATTACGCCAAGCAGCGCACGCAGTTCGGCAAGCCGATCGCCGAGCACCAGATGATCCAGGCGCAGATCGCCGAGATGGTCGTGGAGCACCAGGCCGCGCAGATGCTCGTCTACCGCGCCGCCTGGCTGAAGGACCAGGGCATGCCCAACCAGTACGAGACCTCGGTCGCCAAGCTCGCCGCCTCGGAGGCCGCGGTGCATGCGGCCAACGAGTGCATCAAGATCTTCGGCTCCTACGGCTTTTCCACCGAGTTCCCCGCCGAGCGCTTCTACCGCGACGCCAAGTCGCTGCAGATCGTGGAGGGCACCTCGAACATCCAGAAGATCATCATTTCCGGCATGGCCACCGGCGCCACGCCGAACCGCGAGTAGCCGCGATGAGACCGTATTTCGAGAAGATGCCGGAATTCGGCAAGGCGCTGAAGGAAGCCCGAGTCGCGCGCACGCAGGAAAGCCGCGCCAAGCTCGCGGCGGTGGAGGCGGAGATCGCCGCGGCGAGGAAGGCCAAGGAGAGCGTGGGCCTCCCCGCCGCCGAGATCAACAAGCGCGGCTCGCTCACCGTCTGGCAGCGGCTCGAGCGGCTGGTCGACCCGGGCACCTGGCACCCGCTGCACAGCCTCTACAACCCGATGGACAACGAGGAGGGCACGACCAACGTGGTCGACGGCCTGGCGAAGATCGCCGGGCGCTGGGCGGCGGTCATCGGCTTCGACAACAAGCTGCTCGCGGGCGCCTGGGTGCCGGGGCAGTCGGAGAACATCCTGCGCGTGACGAACCTCGCCAAGCGCCTGCACATCCCGCTCGTGTGGCTGGTCAACTGCAGCGGCGTGAAGCTGCCGGAGCAGGAGAAGTTCTACGCCGACCGGCGCGGCGGCGGCACGCCCTTCTTCCGCCACGCCGAGCTGGAGCAGGCCGGAATCCCGGTGCTCGCGGGCATCTACGGCACCAATCCCGCGGGGGGCGGCTACCAGGCGATCAGCCCCACGATCCTGCTCGCGCACAAGGACGCGAACCTCGCGGTCGGCGGCGCGGGGATCGTCTCGGGCATGTCGCCGCGCGGCGGCTTCGATGTCGAGGGGCTGGAAGAGCTGATCGCGCGCACGCGCGACATCAAGGAGCGCCCGCCGGGGCGCGTGGAGACCCACTACGGCGAAACGGGCTTCCTCTCGCGCGTCTACGACGACGAGCAGGGCGTGCTGGAGGGCCTCAAGGAGTACATGCGCGCGACTCCCGCCTACGACCCGATGTTCTTTCGCGTCGCCGCGCCCGCAGAGCCGAAGTTTTCTCCCCAGGATCTCTATCATTTGCTGCCTTTCAACCAGCGCGAGACCTACTCGTTCGACGAGGTGCTTGCGCGCCTGGTGGACGCGAGCGAGCACATGGAATTCCGCCCCGGCTACGGGCCCGAGGTCTACACCGGCCTGGTGAAGGTGGACGGCATGCTGATCGGCGCGATCGGCAACCGCCAGGGCCTCCTGCCCAAGGGCTACCCGGAGTACGCCGAATACCCGGGTATCGGCGGCAAGCTCTACCGCCAGGGCCTCGTGAAGCTGAACGAGTTCGTTACCCAGTGCGGACGCGACCGCGTGCCGGTGGTCTGGTTCCAGGACACCACGGGCATCGACGTGGGCGACGCTGCCGAGAAGGCGGAGCTGCTCGGCCTGGGGCAGTCGCTCATCTACTCGATCCAGCAGACCGACGTGCCGATGATGCTCGTGGTGCTGAGAAAGGGCAGCGCGGCGGCGCACTACATCATGGGCGGGCCGACTGCCAACCGCCACAACGCCTTCACGCTCGGCACGGCCGCCACCGAGATCTACGTCATGCACGGCGAGACCGCGGCGGTCGCCACCTACGCGCGCCGCGCCGTGAAGGAAAAGGACTCCGGCAAGCCGCTCGAGCCGGTCGCCGAGAAGATGAACGAGATGGCGAAGAAGTACTACGACACCTCCCGCCCGGCGTACTGCGCGCGCCACGGCTTCGTGGACGAGGTGGTCGAGCTGCCGAAGCTGCGCGGCTATCTCAAGGCCTTCGCCGGCGCGGCCTACCAGAACCCGCAATCCATCTGCCCGCGGCACCTGATGATGCTGCCGCGGCTGATCAAGGGCTGAGAGGTCGGCCGTCGCCCGTAAATATGGTAATATGGGTCATGAAAACGACCCTCGAGATCCCGGACGCCCTGTTTCGCAAGGCCAAGTCGAAGGCCGCCGAGCGCGGCCAGACACTCAAGCAGCTCGTCACTGAGGCGCTGCAGGAGAAGCTCGGCGGTGGCGCCAGCGGAAGGCGGCCCGGAGAGCCGGAATGGATGCGGGGCTTCGGCGGCCTGCGGCGGCTGCGCAGGGAGACTGCGCGCATTCAGGCGAGCATAGACCGGCAGTTCGAGGTGATCGAGCCCGAGGATCAGGCGTGATCCTGGACACCAACGCGCTGTCCGCGTTCGCGGACGGCGAGACTGGTGTCGGCGAGGTTCTGCGGCGGCAGACGCGGGCGGCGATCCCGGTGATCGTGCTCGGAGAATTCCGCTACGGGATCGCGCAGTCCCGGCATCGTCCGACTTATGAAGCGTGGCTGGCGTCGCAACTGCCCGGCTTCGACGTCTTGGCGGTAACGGAAGAAACCGCCGTGGCCTACGCGGCGCTGAGGGTCGAGCTGAAACGATCGGGCCGCCCGATTCCGGCCAACGACGCCTGGATCGCGGCACTGGCGCTCCAGCACCGGATGCCCGTACTCAGCCGCGATGAGCACTTCGACGCGGTGCCCGGCCTCGAGCGAGAGAGCTGGTAGCCCCCGGGGCCCCGGTGGCACTCGGTGCGGCTATACGTTTAGTTCGACTAAATGGAAAGTACGCTATCCGATCGTCGCGCGAACGGCTCAGATCAGCCCCATCCCTTTCAGCACCGAGAGCATCACGGCGGCGGCGACGACTGAGCCGATCTGCCCGCCGGTGTTGGCGCCCACGGCGTGCATGAGGAGGTGGTTCTTCTTGTCGTAGCGCAGGCCCTGCGTCTGCACCACGCGCGCGGCCATGGGGTAGGCGGAGATGCCGGCGGCGCCGATGAGCGGGTTGACTTTGCCGCCGGTGAGCGCGCACACCAGCTTGCCGAACAGCACTCCGGCGGCCACGTCGAGCGAGATGGCGACGAAGCCCATGGCGAAGATCGCGAGCGTCGTGGGTTTCAGGAAGGCGTGGCCCTCCATGGTGCCGCCGATGGCAAGCCCGAGGAACAGCGTCACCACGTTCGCGATCTCGTTCTCGGAGGCCTTGGTGAGGCGCTGCACGACGCCCGACTCGCGCATGAAGTTGCCGAGCATGATGGTGCCGAGCAGCGGCAGGCCCTTGGGCGCGATCAGGCCGCCCACCAGCGTGACGACGATCGGAAAGAGCAGCTTGGTGGTCGGCGACACGCTCTTCTTCACCGTGCCCATCCTCACCGTGCGCTCCTTCTCGGTGGTGAGCGCACGCATGATCGGCGGCATGATGATCGGCACCAGCGCCATGTACGAGTACGCCGCCACCGACACGGGGCCGAGCAGCTGCGGCGCGTACTGCGCGGTGACGTAGATCGCGGTGGGGCCGTCGCAGGCGCCGATGATGGCGATGCTCACCGCCTCGAGCACCGGGAAGCCGAGCGCGAGCGCGAGCATCAGCGTGAGGAAGATGCCGAGCTGGCCCGCGGCGCCGAAGAGCAGGATGCGCGGGTTCTCGAGCAGCGGGCCGAAATCGGTCATCGCGCCGATCGCGACGAAGATCAGCAGCGGGAACAGCTCGTTCGCCACTCCCATCTCGTAGAAGATCTTGAGCAAGCCGCCTTCCCCGCCCAGCTCGGAGAGCGGGATGTTGACCAGCACGCAACCCATGCCGATCGGCACGAGCAACAGCGGCTCCACGTTCCTTTTCGCGCCGAGGTAGAGCAGCATGCCGCCGACCGCGAGCATGACCGCGTTCGGCAGCCCCTGCGTGAACAGATAGACGACGCCCGCCGCGAGCCCGGAGAGGCCGGCGACGATGCTATCGGTCATCGGCCGGCTTGTCCGGCGGCAGCGGGAAGAGGCGCTTGAGCAGGCCGACCATGAGGCCGAGCAGCCACAGCGTGACGAAGGTGCCGCCGCCGGCGACCACCAGCATGGTGAGGCCGAAGCTCCAGGGCTCCATGCCTCAGGCGACGCGCTCGAGGATGACGGCGAGCCCCTGGCCCACGCCGATGCACAGCGACACCGCAGCATGGCGGCCGCCGCGCTGCTGCAGCTCGCGCGCGACCGTCAGCGCGAGGCGCGCCCCCGAGCACCCGAGCGGGTGGCCGATCGCGATCGCGCCGCCGTTCGGGTTGACGCGCGGGTCATTGAAGTCCACGTTCATGAGCTTCAGGCATCCGAGCACCTGGCTCGCGAAGGCTTCGTTGATCTCGATGATGTCCATGTCCTTCAACGCGAGCTTGGCGCGCTCCAGGGCCTTCGGGATCGCGTAGGCGGGACCGACACCCATGATGCGCGGTTCCACGGCCGCAGAGGCCGCAGAAAGAATTCTTGCAAGGGGTTTCTTGCCGTTTCTTTCCCCCCATTGCCTGCTTCCGATGACCAGCGCGGCGGCCCCATCGTTGACCCCCGAAGCGTTTCCCGCGGTGACCACGCCGCCCTCGTAGAGGGGCTTCAACTTGGCGAGCGCCTCGAGCGTCGCATCGCGCCTGGGGTGTTCGTCTTGGGCGACCACGGTTGGGGGTGCATCTCGTTTCTTGCTCGGAATATGTATTTCCAGAATTTCACCCTTGTAAAACCCTTCTGCCTCTGCCTTGGCTTACTTCTTCTGCGAGGCGAG
>JBFLYF010000177.1:0-6449 GCA_040756795.1 Pseudomonadota bacterium | reverse complement strand
TCGAGCGCCGAATGCTGCTCGAGCACCCAGGGCTCGAGCGTGAGCCCGGACCATGCCGCGAACGCGGGCACGCTCGCGTTCTGCCAGACCGCGCCTTCGCGCTTCGCGCCCGGGGGCTCGAGCGCGCGCGCGATGCGCTCGCGCCGCACGCCCTCGATCGCGACCTCGCCCGCGGGGGTGCGCACGCGCGGCGGCTCCCCGCGGCGCGCGCCCGCCGCGAGCCAGCCGCGATTGACGAGCACATGGCGGCCCTCCGGCGTGCGCAGCGGCTGCACCACCTGGTAGCCGGGCCGGCCGCGGTGGAGCCGGTTGTCCAGATACACGGTGAAGCGCTCGAGCAGCTCGCCGCGCAGCGCCACGCGCGGCACGTTCAGGGCGGCGGCGCGCTTCTCGGCGGCGCGGCCCTGCTGCCAGGCCCCGAGCGCGACGCCCGCGGCGCAGCCCGCGGCGGCGAGCAGCACGCCCCACCAGGGCGGGCGGAACCTGAAGCGCACGGAACTGGCCGGCATGGGTCGCGCTACACTGCCCGGCAGGATGCGCTACCTCGTGATCGCGGCGCTGGTGCTGATCGTGGCGAGCCTTTTCTCGGCGATGTACTACATGATGCACGACCGCGGCGGCTCCAGGCGCATGGTAAGAGCGCTCGCCCTGCGGGTCGGCCTGTCGCTCGCGCTGTTCCTGCTCCTGATGGCGAGCTACTACCTCGGCTGGATCGAAGGCAGGCTATAGCCAGTAGACGAAGATGAACAGGCCGAGCCACACCACGTCGACGAAGTGCCAGTACCAGGCCACGCCCTCGAAGGCGAAGTGGTGATCGGGCTTGAAGTGCCCTTTCAGGCAGCGCAGCCAGATCACCGTCAGCATGATCGCCCCGCAGGTGACGTGAAAGCCGTGGAACCCGGTCAGCATGAAGAAAGTCGAGCCGTAGGCGCCGGTGGAGAGCTTGAGGTTGAGCTCGCTGTAGGCGTGGCCGTACTCGTAGACCTGCAGGCCGAGGAAGAGCGCGCCCAGCGCGATGGTGAAGAACAGGAACCAGTTGAGCACGCTGCGGTTGCCCTCCTTGAGCGCCCAGTGCGCGATCGTCACCGTCACGCCCGAGGAGAGCAGCAGCAGCGTGTTGATCGCCGGGATGCCCCAGGCGGCCATCGGCGTGAAGGCCTCGGTGAAGCCCGGTCCGGCGGAGGGCCAATGGGGCGTGAAGCCCGGCCAGAGCTGGGCGTTGTGCTCCAGGCTCGCGAGGTCCGGCACCGACATGACGCGCGCCCAGAAGAGCGCGCCGAAGAAGCCGGCGAAGAACATCACCTCGGAGAAGATGAACCAGCTCATCCCCCAGCGGAACGAGAGGTCCTCCCAGCCGCCGTACTTGCCCCCCTCGGACTCGCCGATGACATCGCCGAACCAGCGCACCATCATGTAGACGAGCAGCGTGAGGCCCGCGGCGATCCCCACCCAGCCGCCCGCCGCGCCGTTGAACAGGAACACCGCGCCGAGCGCCATCATGAACAGCGCCGCCGAGCCCATGATCGGCCAGGGCATCGGCTGCGGCACCGCGTAGTGCATCTGCCTCGCCTGGGTGGATTCGCCTTGTGCCATTCTCGGTCTCCCCGTTTTTCGGCGCGTCACTTCACCACGATGCGCACGATCGTGATCAGCGTGCCGATGAAAAGCGCCACCAGGATCACGGCGGCGATGACGACGTGCAGCGGATTGAGCGGCGCCTTTTCATGATCGGCCTTGCGGCGGATGCCGACGAAACCCGACAGCACGGTCTTGATGGTCTCCATCACGACTTGCCTCCGAGGCCCGCCACCTCGAAGAACGTATAGGACAGCGTGATGGTGTTGATCTCCGCGGGCAGCGCGGGGTCGACCACGAAGCTCACCGGCATCCTGCGCGTCTCGCCCGCGGCAAGCGTCTGCCGGCTGAAGCAGAAGCACTCGAGCTTGCGGAAGTACTGCCCGGCGAGGCGCGGGCCGTAGCTCGCCACCGCCTGCCCGGTGACCGGGCTGCCGCGCACGTTGGCGACCTCGTAGTCGACCTGCACCAGCTCGCCCGGGTGCACCGCGACGTGGCGTACCGCGGGCTGGAAGCGCCACGGCATGCCGTGCGCGTTGGCGTCGAACTCGATGGTCACGGTGCGCGAGCGGTCCACCTGCGTGTTCGCGGGCAGATCCTTCCTTTCCACGAGGGAATTGATTCCCAGGGCGCGGCAGATCTGGTCGTAGAACGGCACCAGCGCGAAGCCGAAGCCGAACATCGCCACCGCGACGACCGAGAGCCGCGTGAGCGTCCGGCGGCTGGCGCGCTCCTGCTCCGCGTTCATGGGCTCATGATCCAGTACTTGGCGAGGATCGCGGCGAAGGTGGTGAGCGCGACCGAGGCGAGCAGCAGGGCGGTCTTGAGGTTGCGGCTCACGCGCGCTACTTCAGCACCGGCGGCGTCTCGAAGGTGTGGTACGGCACCGGCGTCGGCAGGTGCGTCCACTCGAGCGAGTCGGCGCCCTCCCAGGGCTTCTCGGGCGCTTTTTCGCCGCTGCGGATCGCCTTCAGCACGATGTAGAGGAACAGCAACTGCGACAGGCCGAAGCCGAAGGCGCCGATCGAGCTGATCTTGTTCCAGGTCTCGAACATGAGGGGATAGTCGGGGATCCTGCGCGGCATGCCGGCGAGCCCCAGGAAGTGCTGCACGAAGAAGATCATGTTGAAGAAGATCATCGTCAGCCAGAAGTGCCACTTGCCGAGCGTCTCGTCGTACATGCGGCCGGTCCACTTCGGCAGCCAGAAGTAGATCCCGGCGAACGCCGCGAACAGGGCCCCGGCCACCATCACGTAGTGGAAATGCGCCACCACGTAGTAGGTGTCGTGCAGCTGGATGTCGATCGGCACCAGCGACAGCACCAGCCCGGTGAACCCGCCCATCGTGAAGAGGAACAGGAACCCGATCGCGAACAGCATCGGCGTCTCGAAGGTGAGCGACCCTCGCCACATGGTCGCCACCCAGTTGAACACCTTGACGCCGGTGGGCACGGCGATGAGCGTGGTCGCGTACATGAAGAACAGCTGCCCGGTCACCGGCATGCCCACCGTGTACATGTGGTGCGCCCAGACGATGAACGAGAGGATCGCGATGGCGGAGGTCGCGTAGACCATCGAGGCGTAGCCGAACAGCGGCTTTCTCGAGAACGCCGGGATCACCTGCGACACCACGCCGAAGGCGGGCAGCGCGATGATGTAGACCTCCGGATGGCCGAAGAACCAGAAGATGTGCTGGTAGAGCACCGGGTCGCCGCCGCCCGCGGCGTTGAAGAAGGTGGTGCCGAAGTGCCGGTCGGTGAGCGACATGGTGACCGCCCCCGCGAGCACCGGCATCGCCGCCACGAGCAGGTACGCCGTGATCAGCCAGGTCCAGCAGAAGAGCGGCATCCTCATCAGCGTCATCCCCGGGGCGCGCAGGTTGAGGATGGTGGTGATGATGTTGATCGAGCCGAGGATCGAGCTCATCCCGAGCAGGTGCACGGCGAAGATCGTGAGGTCCATGCCGACGCCCATCTGCACCGTGAGCGGCGCGTACAGCGTCCAGCCCACGCCCGGCGCGCCGCCCGGCATGAAGAACGAGAGGATGAGCAGCATCGCGGCGAACGGCAGCAGCCAGAACGACCAGTTGTTGAGGCGCGCGAACGCCATGTCGGGCGCGCCGATCATCATCGGGATCTGCCAGTTCGCGAACCCCACGAACGCCGGCATGATGGCGCCGAACACCATGATCAGGCCGTGCATGGTGGTGAACTGGTTGAACAGGTCCGGATTGAAGAACTGGATCCCGGGCGAGAACAGCTCCAGGCGGATGGCGAGCGCCATCACCCCGCCGACCATGAACATGATGAAGCTGAACCACAGGTACAGCGTGCCGATGTCCTTGTGGTTGGTCGTCGTGATCCAGCGCATCACGCCGCTGTAACCGCCGTGGTGGTCGTGGTGCTCGTGCCCGTGGCCGTGGGTGTCGACGACTGCGCTCATGTGCCTTTCTCCTGAACCTATTTCCGCAGAGCCTTGACCTCGGCGGGCTGCACCGCCTCGCCGGTCTTGTTGCTCCAGTTGTTGCGCGTGAACGTGATCACCGCCGCGATCTCGACGTCGTTCAGCTGCTTGGCGAAGGCCTGCATCGCCGTGTTCGGCTTGCCCTCGAGCACGATGGCGATCTGCCCGTCCTTCGGCCCGAGCACCACCCTCGAGCCGTCGAGCGGCGGGAAGGCGGGCGGCGCGCCCTTGCCGCTCGCCTGGTGGCAGGCGATGCAGCTCGCGGCGTAGACCTTCTCGCCGCGCTGGCGCAGCTCGTCGATGGTGAACTGCCTGTTCGGGTCGTCGGCGGCCGCCGCGATGAGCTTGAGCTTCTCGCCGGCCCATTTCGAGTACTCCTCCTGGCTCACCACCTTCACCACGATCGGCATGAAGCCGTGCTCCTTGCCGCAGAGCTCGACGCACTGGCTGCGGAAGGTGCCGGTCTTCTCGGCGCGGAACCACATGTCGCGGATGAACCCGGGGATCGCGTCCTGCTTGGCGCCGAACGCGGGCACCCACCAGGAGTGCACCACGTCGGCCGCGGTGGTGAGCACGCGCACCTTCTTGCCGACCGGGACGACCAGCTCGTTGTCCACTTCCAGCAAGTAGTGCTCGCCCTTGGGCGCGCTGCCCTCGATCTGCTCGCGCGGCGTGGCGAGCGTCGAGACGAAGCTGATGCCCTCGCCCTCGCCCTTCAGGTAGTCGTAGCCCCATTTCCACTGGTAGCCGGTCACCTTGACGGTGAGGTCGGGGTTGGAGGTGTCCTTCTGCGCCACCACCACGCGCGTGGTGGGCCAGGCGATCACGATCAGGATCAGCGCCGGGATCACCGTCCAGAGGATCTCGACGGTGGTGTTCTCGTGGAACTGCTCGGCCTTGTGGCCTTTCGACTTGCGGTGCGCGTAGACCGACCAGAACATGAAGCCGAACACGCCGACGAAGATCAGCGTGCACAGGATCATCACGTACTCGTGCAGGCCGTGGATGTCGGCGGCGAGCTTGCTGCCCGCGGGCTGCAGGTTCCACTCGAGCGCGAGCGCCGCGCCGGTGAATGCCCAGCCGAGAATGAGCGCCGCCGTGGCGGCCACGCTGCGTGCCGGCTTGCTTGCCTTCATCGTTTCTTCCCCAGAAATTGGCGCGACCCGCCAGCGTGAAAAACGCGGCGCAACCTTACCACAGGCTCCGGCCCGCGCTCAAGAAAAAACACGCTGATCAACCTATACAAACTGCACGATGCTGCGCCCGTCCGCGGCGCGCTTCGGCGCCGCTTTCCAGGCATGCCCGTACAGCACTTCGTAATCCACCGGCAGCTTGCCGTCGCGCTGCTGCACTGCGAGACGCTCGAGCAGCGCGCCGCGAAAGCGCGGCCCCGCGAGCCCGCGCGCGCGCGCCGCGGCGGCGCAAGTCTGGCCGCTCGCGCGCAGGTCGGCGAGCAGCGCCGCGCCGTCGGCGTAGACGAGCGTCAGCCGCTCCATGTCCATCACCGGGTCGGCGAACCCGGCCGCGACCAGCATGTCGCCGAGGTCGTGCATGTCGGCGAAGCGGTGCACGCGCTCATCGCCCGCCGCCGCGCGCAGCTGGCGCAGCGTGTCGGGCCCGAGCGTGCTGAACATGAGCAGCCCCCCGATCGCGAGCACGCGCTGGAACTCGCGCAGCGCGGCGAGCGGATCTGCCGCCCAGTGCAGCGCCATGTTCGACCACACCAGGTCGATCGCCCGGGACCCGACGGGAAGGCGGGTGATGTCGCCGCACACCGGCCTCGGGGGGTTCCTCTCGAAGAGCCTCTTCTTGCCGAGGCGCAGCATCGCGGGCGCGAAATCGAGCGCGATCACCTCGGCGTCGCGGTAGCGCCTGCCGAGCGCCCGCTGCGGCGGCCCGCTGCCCGCATCGAGCACGCGGCGCGGGGCGAGCCTGACGTATTCCAGGCGCTCGAGCATGCGCGCGCCGACCTCGGCTTCCAGCCGCGCGGCGGCGGCATAGGTTTTCGCGGCGCGCTCGAAGCGGCGCCGCGCGGCGCGCGCGTCGATGCCCGAGTCAGGCACGGCCCGGCCGCAGCGCTCCCTCGATGGCGCGCGCGACCGCGAGCACGCGGCGGTCGGACAGCGCCGCGCCGCACACCATCAGGCCGACCGGCGCCTCGCCCGGGACGTGGCAGGGCAGCGTCGCCGCGCAGCCGTCGAAGAAATTCACCAGCCGCGCGTTGCGCAGGATGCGCAGGTTCGAGCGCATGTAGGCCTCGTCGCTCGCGTCGGCCTCCGCGATCGGCGGCGCGACGCAGGGCACCGCCGGCATCACCAGCGCGTCGTACGGGGAGAGCAGCGCGCCCATCTCGCGGACGCAGTCCGCGCGCAGCGCGGCGAGCTCGACGTACTCGGCGGCGCTCATCGCCCT
>JBFLYF010000176.1:0-6480 GCA_040756795.1 Pseudomonadota bacterium | reverse complement strand
GCCGAAGGCGCCGGGCTCGACGCGCGAGATGTCGTCGCGCGAGTCGACGCGGCTGCGGTACTGCTCGCTCATCTGCGCCGCCCAGGGCGAGATGAAGAACGACAGCAGCGCGATCACCGCGACCAGCGGCGCGGCGAACGTCAGCACCGGCCGCACCCACGAGGCGAGCGACAGGCCGGAGTTGAACCAGATCATCATCTCCGAGTCGCGCCAGCCGCGCGAGAGCTCCAGCAGCACGGTGATGAACAGCGTCAGCGACAGCAGCACCGGCAGGACGCTGAGCGCGGAGAAGCCGAGGAACGCGACCACCGCGTCCGAAGGGATCTTGCCGCCGGCCGCCTGCCCCAGCAGCCGGATGAGCCGCGTGGTGAGCGCGATGAGGAACAGCGCAAGGAACACCGCGACCGCGAGATTGGCGAATTCCCGCAGCAGCGAGCGCTGGAAGATCATGCGATACTTAGGACGAGATCCACCGGAGAATCCGCGTGCAATTTAGCATAACGGCGCTCGCGCCCGACAAGGCGAGGACCGGGTGCCTGGTGCTCGCCGTATCCATGGAAAAGGCGGCGGGCGGCGCGCTCGGGCGCGCGGCGCGGCTCGCCGACCGGGCGGCGGGCGGCGCGCTGCGGCGGGTGCTCGCGCGCGGCGACCTCGCCGCCAAGGCGGGCTCGACGCTGCTGCTGCAGCGCCTCGCCGGGCTGGAAGCCGAGCGCGTACTGCTGGTGAGCCTCGGCGAGCGCGCGGAGTACGGCGTCGGCACGCTGCGCGAGGCGCTGCGCGGCGCGACGACGGCGTTGAAAGGCATCGGCGCCAAGCACGCGGTGCTCTACCCGCGGGACTTCGCGCCCGGCGGGCACGGCCTGCCCTGGGCGGTGCGCCAGGCGGTGCTCTGCCTGCGCGACGCCTTCTACCGCTTCGAGCAGCTCAAGACGCAGAAGAAGCCGCCCGCGCCCGCGCTCGAGGCGGTGACGCTCGGGGTCGCGGGCGCGCCGCTCACGCGCGAGGCGCAGGCCGCGCTGAAGGAGGCGGTCGCGACTGCCGACGGCGTCGACCTCGCGCGCACGCTCGGCAATCTGCCCGCGAACATCTGCACGCCCTCGTATCTCGCCGACGAGGCGCGCAAGCTCGCGCGCCAGTTCAAGCTCGGGCTCGAGGTGCTCGAGCGCCGTGACATGGAGCGGCTCGGCATGGGGGCGCTGCTCTCGGTGACCGCGGGCTCGCGCCAGCCGCCGAAGCTCATCGTGCTGCGCTACTCCGGCGCGGCAAAGAGCAGAAAGCCCCTGGTGCTGGTCGGCAAGGGCATCACCTTCGACACCGGGGGCATCTCGCTCAAGCCCGCGGCCGAGATGGACGAGATGAAGTTCGACATGTCCGGCGCCGGCAGCGTGCTCGGAACGCTGCGCGCGCTCGCCGGCATGCGCGCGCCGCTCAACGTCGTCGGCATCGTTCCCGCCTGCGAGAACATGCCGGGCGGCCGGGCGACGCGCCCGGGCGACGTCGTCACCACGCTCTCGGGGCAGACGGTCGAGGTGCTCAACACCGACGCCGAAGGGCGGCTCATCCTGTGCGATGCGCTCGCCTACGCGGCGCGCTTCGACCCGGACGCGGTAGTGGACATCGCGACGCTCACCGGCGCCTGCGTGATCGCGCTCGGCCACGTGGCGACGGGCCTGTTCGCCAACGACCAGAGGCTCGCCGACGCGCTGCGCGCCGCGGGCGAGGAGGCCTGGGACCGCGTCTGGCAGCTGCCGTTGTGGGACGATTACCAGGAGCAGCTGCGCTCCAACTTCGCCGACATGGCGAACATCGGCGGCCGGCCGGCCGGAAGCGTCACCGCCGCTTGCTTCCTCTCGCGCTTCGCGCGCGAGCTGCGCTGGGCGCACCTCGACATCGCCGGCACCGCCTGGAAGAGCGGCCGCGACAAGGGCTCGACCGGCAGGCCGGTGCCGCTGCTGGTGCGCTTCGCGCTGCGCCGCGCGGGTTCACGGGCCTGATGGGCTTGACCACGATCGACTTCTACTTCAACGCCGCCGAGCGCCTCGCCGTCGCCTGCCGGCTCGCGGGCAAGGCGGTGCAGCAGGGCAAGCGCGTGCTGGTCTACGCGCCGCAGCCCGAGCTCGCGCAGCGCATCGACCGCATGCTCTGGACCTGGCAGGCGATCTCGTTCCTGCCGCACTGCTACGCCGACGATGCGCTCGCCGCCGAGACCCCGGTGCTGATCGGCGCTGCACCCGTATCCGCGCCGGGCTGCGAGATCCTCATCAACCTGGACGGCGGCTGCCCGCCGTTCTTCGAGCGCCACGAGCGGCTGCTCGAGATCGTCTCTGCCGACCAGGCCGAGCGCCAGGCCGGGCGCGCGCGCTACGCGTTCTACCGCGACCGCGGCTACGCCATCCGCAGCCACGATCTCGCGGCCGAGGTTAGCCAATGAGCGACAAGCCGGACGAGGTCCGCGAGGCGAATCCCCTCATCCAGCGCGTCGACGCGCTGATGCGGCGCCAGCAGGAGGACTCGCAGCGCTCTGTCCAGGAGGTCCCGCTGCTCACCGAGGTGGTCGAGCCCGAAGCCGCGCCGGCGGCGCGCGAATCGCGGCCCGGCGACGAGACGCTCGCCGAGGACCTCGAGCGCGTGCTGCTGGTGCGCCTGGTGCCCGAGCTCGGGCGGCAGATCGCCGTGCTGCGCACCGAGCTCGAGAAGGAGCTGCGGCGCGCGGTGCGCGAGGCGGTCGGGCACGCCATCGCCGAGCGCAAGAAGAAGCCTGACAAACCGTAGCATGCTGGACAAGAGCTTCGATCCGCGCGCGGTCGAGGGCCGCTGGTACGAGCGCTGGGAATCGGCCGGCTGGTTTGCCGCCCGCGCCGGCGACGGCAGGCCCCCCTACTGCATCCAGCTGCCGCCGCCCAACGTCACCGGCACGCTGCACATGGGCCACGCGTTCCAGCAGACGCTGATGGACGCGCTCATCCGCTACCACCGCATGCGCGGCTTCAGCGCCAACTGGGTGATGGGCACCGACCACGCCGGCATCGCCACCCAGATCGTGGTCGAGCGCCAGCTCGAGGAGGAAGGCCGGACGCGCCACGACCTCGGCCGCGAGAAGTTCGTGGAGCGCGTCTGGCAATGGAAGAAGCGCTCGGGCGACACCATCACGCGCCAGATGCGGCGCCTGGGAGCTTCGGGCGACTGGTCGAACGAATACTTCACCATGGATCCGAAGATGTCCCGGGCCGTGACCGAAGTGTTCGTGCGCCTGTACGAGGAGGGCCTGATCTACCGCGGCAAGCGCCTGGTGAACTGGGATCCGGTGCTCGGCACCGCGGTCTCGGACCTCGAGGTCGACACCGAGGAGGAGGACGGCAGGATCTGGGAGATCCGCTACCCGGGCGAGGGCTTCGGCGTCAGCGTCGCGACGACGCGCCCGGAAACGATGCTTGGCGACGTTGCGGTTGCGGTGAACCCGAAAGATGACAGATACACGCGCCTGACCGGCAAGAAGGTGGTGCTCCCGCTGACCGGCCGCGCCATTCCCGTCATCGCGGATGAATACGTCGACCCCGGGTTCGGCACCGGCTGCGTGAAGATCACGCCGGCGCATGACTTCAACGATTACGCGGTGGCGCAGCGCCACGCGCTGCCGATGATCCCGATCCTCACGCTCGAGGCGAAGGTCACCGGCGGCACGCCGTACGACGGTCTGGACCGGTTCGCCGCCCGGGAGCGGGTTCTTGCGGACCTGAAGAAAGCGAATCTCCTGGTCTCGGAAAAGCCGTACAAGCTGCGCGTTCCCCGCTCGGGGCGCACCGGCGTGATCGTCGAGCCGATGCTCACCGACCAGTGGTTCGTGAAGATGGACGGCATGGCGAAGCGTGGCCTCGAGGCCGTGGCGAAAGGCGACGTCGAGTTTTTTCCGGAGCACTGGGTCAGCACCTACAACCACTGGCTGGAGAACATCCAGGACTGGTGCATCTCGCGCCAGCTCTGGTGGGGCCACCAGATTCCCGCCTGGTACGACGAGGAAGGAAATGTTTTCGTAGGCCGTTCCGAGTCCGAAATCATCCAGAAATACAAACCCAAGGGCCGGCTGCGCCGCGACGAAGACGTCCTCGACACCTGGTTCTCGTCGCAGCTGGTGCCGTTTTCCTCGCTCGGCTGGCCGGAGAAGACCCCGGAGCTCGAGGCCTACCTGCCCTCCTCGGTGCTGGTGACCGGGTTCGACATCATCTTCTTCTGGGTGGCGCGGATGATCATGGCGAGCCTGCACTTCACCGGCAAGGTGCCGTTCCGCCACGTCTACATCAACGCCATCGTGCGCGACGCCGAGGGCGAGAAGATGTCGAAGTCCAAGGGCAACACGCTCGACCCGATTGATCTGATCGATGGCATCGGCTTCGAGGAGCTGCTTTCGAAGTCGACCCAAGGACTGCTGAAGGCAGAACATCGGCGAAAGGCCGAAAAATACGTCCGCGGCCACTTCCCGGACGGCATCCCGGCGTTCGGCGCCGACGCGCTGCGCTTCACCTTCGCCTCGCTCGCGAGCTTCGCGCGCACGCTCAACTTCGATCTCGGGCGCTGCGAGGGCTACCGCAACTTCTGCAACAAGCTGTGGAACGCGACCCGGTTCGTGCTGATGAACACCGAGGGCAAGGACTGCGGCCGGGACGAAAGCGCGCCGGTCGAGCTCTCCGCGTGGGACCGATGGATCATCAGCACCCTGCAGCGCACCGAGAAGGAGGCCGAGGACGGCTTCGTCGGGTACCGCTTCGACAACGTCGCCGGCGCGATCTACCGTTTCATCTGGGACGAATACTGCGACTGGTACGTGGAAGTTGCGAAAGAGCAGCTCAAATCCGAAAAGCCGGAAATCCAGCGCGGGACCAGGAGAACCCTGGTACGCGTTCTGGAGGCCGCATTGCGCCTCGCGCACCCGATCATCCCGTTCATCACCGAGGAGCTGTGGCAGAGGATCGCGCCGCTTGCCGGCAAGCCTGGCGACACCATCATGCTCGCGCCCTATCCGAAGAGCCAGCCCGAGAAGATCGACGAGGCGGCCGAGCGCGAGATCACGCTCGCCAAGGAGGTGGTGAACGCGGGGCGCAACCTGCGCAGCGAGATGAAGGTTCCGCCCAAGGATCGCATCCTTTTCTACATGACGGCGGAGCCGAGCGCTGCGACGGCGATTGCCGTGAATTCCCTGGCCAGAGCTTCGGAACTGCGCGTTGTGAAAGATCTACCCAGGTCTGAATCGCCTGTCGCCATCGTCGGCCCGCACCGCCTCATGGCCCACATCGAGGTGGATTCCGAGGCAGAACGCGAACGTCTCGGCAGGGAAATCGCACGGCTCGAAGGCGAGATTGCGAAAGCGAAGACGAAGCTCGGCAACGCTTCGTTCGTGGAGCGCGCGCCGGCCCACGTCGTGCAGCAGGAGCGCGACCGCCTCGCCGGGTTCGAGGCCGCGCTCGCGAAGCTCCGGCCGCAGCTCGAGAAGCTCGCCGCGCGCGCCTAGTACCCGTGCAGCGGCCGGTCTTCGCCCGGCCAGGGCGCGAAGGGCGGGAAGCGGCCGACCAGCGCCTCGAGCATCGTCAGCTCGGCGTCGGTGTGGTTGATCACCGGCGCCGCCATCAGCATCTGCGGCGCGCCCTTTGCCATGACGAAGCGCGGCTGGTCGTGGTGGGTCGTGCGCACCGTCTCGCGCGCCGACGGGTCTGCCGCGGCCTCGATCTCCGCCTCGCCGTAGCAGGTGCAGACGTAGGTCCTGGAGGGTTCGATCTCGACGTAGATCCCGGTGCCGCGGATGCCGATGATCGCGGTCTGGGTCTGCAGGCGCTTCGCCTCGCCCGGGGCGAAGACCGAGAGCATCGCGCCGGTCAGCAGCCTCAGGCCCGAGACGACGAGCCCGCCTTTCTCGCCCTGCACTTCCACGCGCGTGTTCGCGCGCACGAGGAACGCATCGCGCCCGGCGACGAACACGAGCTCGCTTGCCGGCCCCGTGGTCACGATGTCCCCGGCGCGCACGTCCGCGCCCTGCCTGGCCGGCGCGCCGCTGATGCGCGCATCGCCGCGCGCGCGGGCGACGCCCTTCTCGATCTCTCCGGAGGCGAGCGCCGCGCGCAGCGAGGCGAGCGCCAGGGCGAGCGGCGCTGCGGCGCCGGCGGCGGCGCCGCGCAGCCAGCGCCGGCGCTCAGCGCGCAACGCTTCCCTCCGCGGCGAGCGCCGCGTCGATCGTGCGCTGCTCGGCGCGCGACGGCCAGGAATGGTCGAACTGCCAGCCGTGCTGCGCCTCGAGGCGGCGGCGCAGCGACTCCATGAAAGCCGTGCCCCAGGCCGCGAAATCGGCGACGACGACGGCGCAGGCGCCGACCGCGCGGGCCTCCACCCCGCTGATCGGCCGCCCGCTGAGGCAGATCCGTTCCGCGTCGGTGTAGGCGCTCAGGCCGCACTGGCGGTAGGTCGCCACCAGCGGCGCGAGCAGCCAGGGGCGCC
>JBFLYF010000175.1:0-6497 GCA_040756795.1 Pseudomonadota bacterium | reverse complement strand
CGATCAGCGCGAGGATGCCGCCGACGTCCTCGATCCTCGCGGGGCGCAGCCGCTCCACCGGGTCGGCGGTGACCATGGTGCCGACCCCGGAATGGGTGAAGAGCTCGAGCAGCGTCGCGCCGTCGGCGCGCCGCTGCACCAGGTGCGCGCGCCTCACGCCGCCGCGCACCGCGGCGAGCGCGTGCGCCATGGCGCGCCGGGTCTGCGCGGGCAGAGACTGGCCGCGAGCGTTTTCCTTTTTCAGCAGCGCCTCGGCCTCCTGCGCGGTCAGCTCGGAGAGGATCTGCCCGCGGCCTCCGGTGGGGAGCTGCTCGACGTAGAGCAGCAGCTTGTCGGCCCTGAGTGCGCGCGCCACGCTCTCGGCGACGTCCTCCCAGGCGAGGTTGAAGATTTCGCCGGTCGGCGAATAGCCGAGGTGCGCAATGAGCACCACTTCGCCCGCCTCGAGCTGCCGCGCGATCGCGGCGGCGTCGACCTTGCGCACCTCGCCCGTGAACTGGAAGTCCACGCCGTCGAGCACCCCCAGCGGCCGCGCCGCGATGTAGTTGCCCGAGGCGACGCGGATCTGCGCGCCCGCCATCGGCGAGTTCGGCAGCCCCTGCGAAAGCAGCGCCTCGATCTCCACGCGCAGCACCCCGGCGGCGTGCTTCACCGCCACCAGCGACTGCGCGTCGGTGATGCGCAGGCCCCTGGAGAAGCGCGAGCGCTGGCGCTTGGCGCGCAGCTCGGCTTCGATCTGCGGGCGCGCGCCGTGCACCAGCACCAGGCGGATGCCGAGCGCGGCGAGCAGGTTGAGGTCGTGCACCAGCTTCACGAACCGGCCGCGCTCGGCGATCACCTCACCGCCGATCCCGAAGACGAAGGTGCGGCCGCGGAAGGCGTGCACGTAGGGCGCCGCCTGGCGGAACCAGCGCACGAACGCTTCCGGATGCGGCAGGCTGCTCATCGCTCCCTTGATCGTTGTTGTTGCAGGGAATTCTAAGGCACGCGCGCGCCCGGTCAACCGCGGCCGCGCGCGCCGCGTTTATACTGTCTCGGGTCGAACCGGAGGGACCGCCATGCCACGCGCCGGAATGTTCGTGCTTGCTCTCCTGCTTCCGCTCTCCACCGCCGCCTCGTCCGCGGCCGACGAGGACGACTGGAAGTTCATCGGCGGGGCGCTCGCGCTGGTGCAGCAGATCGTGCACCTCGCCGCGAACTCGCCCGACCCGCAGGCCGCGCAAAAAGGCGTCGACGCGATGCTCTCGGGCGAGAACGCCGAGGCGAACCGCCTCGCCTCCGGGCTGCTGAACGAGATGCTGCTCGACGTTCCGCCCGAATACCACGGCGCCTTCGCCGCGATCAGCCGCGACCTGCTGGCGCTCGCGCGCCGCGAGCGCGCGCGCGACGCCGCGGCGCAGCCGCAGGAGCGCGCGCGGGACGAGGCGCTCAGGGCGCGCAAGGAGCTGCACGCAATGGGCCTCAGGTACTGGGACGAGCAGCAGTTTCTCGAGGCGGTGCGGCGCGGCGACCGGGTTGCGGTCGAGCTCTACCTCGCCGCGCGCGGCCTCGAATCCCCGTCGCCGGCTAGAAATCCCCTGCCAGCGCGTTGAGCGCCGCGAGCGCGGCAAGCGCCGCGGTCTCGGTGCGCAGCACGCGCGGGCCGAGTCGCACCTTCGCGAAGCCTGCCGCGACCAGCAGGGCTTCCTCCTCGCTGCTGAAGCCTGCTTCAGGCCCCACGGCGAGAATGACTTTTTGTCCTGGGCCGGGCATCCGGTCGCGCAGGCTCCGGTCGCCCTCGGGACTCAGGAGAATCCGCATCGACAGGGCATCGGCGGTGCGGCAATAGACCCCGGGGGATTTCGGTTCACGAATTTCGGGCAGCCGGTTGCGGCCGCATTGCTCGCAGGCGGCGATGGCGACGCGCCGCCAGTGCGCGAGGCGCTTCGCCGCGCGCTCGCCCGAGAGGCGCACGACCGACTTCTCGGCGAGCAGCGGCTGCACCGCGGCCACGCCGAGCTCGACCGCCTTCTGGATCGTGAAGTCCATCTTCTCGCCGCTCGAGACGCCCTGCGCGAGCGTCACGGCGAGCGGCGATTCGCGCTCTGTCTCGCGCCGCGCGTCGATCTCGGCGATCACCTGGCCGCGGCCGGGCATGCGAAGGCGCGCGCCATATTCGCCGCCGCGGCCGTCGAACAGCAGCACCGCGTCGCCCTCGCGCAGCCGCAGCACGCGCGCGGCGTGGTGCGCCGCCTCGGGCGGCAGCGCCAGCCCTGCTCCCTGCTGCAGCTTCGCTTCGACGTACAGCCGCGGCATGCGGCCGGGGCGCCCCTTCATGCTAGGATTTTCGCATGGCGGCGGGCTCCTCCCCGGTGTGCGAGTTCGGCTGGAAGGCGGTCGACTTCGACCTGCCCGGCGTGGACGGCAAGCGCCACACGATCGCCTCCGCGCGCGGGCCGCAGGGGCTGCTGGTGATGTTCATCTGCAACCACTGTCCCTATGTCAAGGCGGTGCTCGAGCGCATCGTGCGCGACTGCAAGGAGCTCGCGCCGCTCGGCATCGGCGCGGTGGCGATCATGCCGAACGACCCCGCGGCCTATCCCGAGGACTCGTTCGACAACATGAAGCGCGTGGCGCGCGAGCGCGGTTTTCCTTTTCCCTACCTGTACGACGAATCGCAGCAGGTGGCGCGCGCCTACGCGGCGCAGTGCACGCCCGAGTTCTTCGGCTTCAACGCCGCGCTCGAGCTCCAGTACCACGGCCGGCTGGACGAGTCGAAGAAGGACCCGGTGCCGAACGCGCGCCGCGAGCTCTTCGAGGCGATGCGCGCGGTGGCGCAGACCGGCAAGGGGCCGCAGGCCCAGGTCGCCGGCATCGGCTGCTCGATCAAGTGGAAGAAAGGGGTTTAGGAAAGAGCGACAGACGTCGCCCCCGCGCACGCGGGGGTCCAGGTTTTCCTACCGAGTGCAAGCCCAGGCGACCAGGGCGCACTTCTCGCTGCCGCAGCGCTTGAGCGCCTTGGTCTCGGCCTCGTCGCGCGTCGCGCCCGAGGCCGCGCCGATCGCCTTCGGGCCGTCGGCGAGCGCGGCGCAGCCGTTCTTGAAGCGGTGCACCAGCTCGCAGCGCTGGTGGCCGCATTGCTTGAGCGCCTCCACCGCCGCGTCGCGCGCGCGCGGCTTGTCGAAGCTCACGCCCCAGGATTGCGTGGCGCGGTGGTAGGCGATGGCGCCGAAGCGGTTCGGAACGGCGGATTGTTTCGCGGCTTCGGCTGGAAGAACCAGGAAACCCAGAGCAGCAACCAAAACCCTCTTCATGGCCGCTACATCGTGGCGCCGAGGACCCAGGGCGCGAACTCGTCCTCGCCGTAGCCGAAGAGCTCCGACTTGGTCTTCCTGCCGGAGGCGGTCTCGAGCACGAGGCGGAAGAAGCGCTCGCCCGCCTCGGCGACGCTCTCCTTGCCGTCGACGATGGTGCCGCAGTTGATGTCCATGTCCTCTTCCTGGTGCTCGAACAGCGCCGTGTTGGTGGCGAGCTTGAGCGAGGGCGCGGGCTTGCAGCCGTAGGCCGAGCCGCGGCCGGTGGTGAAGCAGATGAGGTTCGCGCCGCCCGCCACCTGCCCGGTGGCCGACACCGGGTCGTAGCCGGGCGTGTCCATGTAGACGAAGCCCTTCGCCGTCACGGGCTCGGCGTACTCGTAGACGTCGACCAGGTTGGTGGTGCCGCCCTTCGCCACCGCGCCGAGCGACTTCTCGAGGATCGTGGTGAGGCCGCCCGCCTTGTTGCCGGGCGTCGGATTGTTGTTCATCTCGTTGCCGTTGCGCCGCGTGTATTCCTCCCACCAGCGGATGCGCGCGATGAGCTTTTCTCCCACTTCTCTCGTGACCGCCCTTCGCGTCAGCAGATGCTCGGCGCCATAGATCTCCGGGGTCTCCGAAAGAATGGCAGTGCCGCCGTGCCGCACCAGCAGGTCCACCGCCGCGCCGAGCGCCGGGTTGGCGCTGATCCCGGAGTAGCCGTCCGAGCCGCCGCACTGCAGGCCGAGGACGAGGTGGCTCGCCGGCACGGGCTCGCGCTTCACCCTGTTCGCCTCGGCGAGCAGCGCCTCGATGCGCGCGACGCCCTCGCGCACCGCTTTCGCGCTGCCGCCCTTTTCCTGGATCGTGTAGGCATGGAGCTTCTCGTGGCGCTTGAGCTGCTGCGCGGCGAAGAGCCCCGCGATCTGGTTCGCCTCGCAGCCCAGGCCCACCACCTGCACGGCGAAGAAGTTCGGGTGGCGCGCGTAGCCCGCCATCGTGCGGCGGAGCACCTCGACCGGCTCGCCCTCGGAGGCCATGCCGCAGCCCGACTTGTGGGTGAGCGCGACCACGCCGTCGACATTCGGGTATTTCTCCAGCCTGCCCTTGAAATGATCGGCCACGGCGCGCGCCACGGTCGCCGAGCAGTTCACGCTCGTCAGGATGCCGATGTAGTTGCGCGTGGCAACGCGGCCATCCGGCCGGACGATTCCGAGGAATGTTTCCGGTCTTTCTACGAGTTCCGTTTTTCTGCAGCCTTGAGAAAAAGCATAATCCTTCTCGAAACTCCCCATCCCCAGGTTGTGCACGTGCACGTGCTCGCCGGGGCGGATGTCCTGCGTGGCGAAGCCGATGATCTGGTTGTAACGGCGCACCGGGTCTCCGGCTTGCAGCGCGCGCACCGCGACCTTGTGCCCGGCGGGCACGCGCGCGGCGACCGCGACGTTGCCTTCCTTGACGAGCGTGGTGCCCGCGGCGAGCTCGACGCGCGCGATGACGACGTCGTCGGCGGGGTTCAAGCGGATGACGAGATCTGCGGCCTGCAGCATGGCAACCTCCGTCGCCTATCTTAGCGCCGCGCGAGCGCCGCGGCCTGCCGCAGCGCCTCCAGCATGCTGCGCTCGTCCGCCTTGCCGGTGCCGGCGATGTCGAAGGCGGTGCCGTGGTCGACCGAGGTGCGCACGATCGGCAGCCCGGCGGTGACGTTGACCCCGTGCTCCAGGCCCATCGCCTTCACCGGCCCGTGGCCCTGGTCGTGGTACATGGCGACGACGAGGTCGAAGTCGCCGCGCGCCGCGAGGTAGAGCAGCGCGTCGGCGGGCAGCGGCCCCTCCACGTTCCAGCCGCGCGCGCGCGCGAGCGCGATCGCGGGCGCGATCTTCTTTTCCTCCTCGCCCCGGCCGAAGAGGCCGCCTTCGCCCGCGTGCGGGTTGATGCCGCAGACGCCGATCCGGGGTTCCGGCCCGCCTCCCCGCAGGAGCAGCTCCCGCCCGCGCGCGATGGTGCGCTCGACCAGCCCCGCGTCGATGCGCTCGATGGCGTCGAGCAGGCCGATGTGCGCGGTGACGTGGATGATCCGCAGCCTGGGCGAAACCAGCATCAGCGACACTTCGGGCGTCCCGGTGAGCGCCGCCAGGATCTCGGTGTGGCCGGGGAAACGATGGCCGGCCGCGTTCAGCGCTTCCTTGTTGATCGGCGCGGTGCAGATCGCGTCGATCTCGCCCGCGAGCGCGAGCTGCACGGCGCGCTCGATGTAGCGGTAGGCGGCCTCTCCCGCCGCCGCCGAGACCTTGCCGAAGGGCAGGTCGCCCGGGACCAGGCCGAGATCGAGGCATTCGAACGGCAGGTCGTCGTCGACGCCCGTGCCGACGAGCCTTCCGGCCGCTTCCAGCCTGGCGAGGTCCCCGATCACGAGCGGGCGGCAGAGCGCGTAGACGTCCAGGTGCTTGAGCGTCTTCATCACGACCTCGGGGCCGACGCCCGCGGGGTCGCCCATGGTGATGCCGATGCGAGGCAGCTTCACTGCCTAGTGATTATCTCTCGGCACCATCGGGCCTGAACGGCCCACGAGGAAATCGAGGTCCGCGCCTTCGTCGGCCTGCAGCACGTGATCGAAGTAGAGCCGCCAGTAGCCGCGGGAGAGCGGGGGTTTCGGCTTTTTCCACTTTTGTTTTCGCTTCTGCAATTCCCGGGAGGAAACAAGAAGATTCAGAGTTCTCCTGGCGACATCGAGCTCGATCATGTCGCCGTCCCGCACCAGCGCGAGCGGGCCGCCGGCGGCCGCCTCGGGGACGATGTGCAGCACCACGGTGCCGTAGGCGGTGCCGCTCATGCGCGCATCCGAGATCCGCACCATGTCGGTCACGCCCTTCTTCAGCAGCTTCGGCGGCAGCGGCATGTTGCCGACCTCGGCCATGCCGGGATAGCCCCTGGGGCCGCAGTTCTTCAGCACCATGACGCATTTCTCGTCGATCTCGAGCGCCGGATCGTCGATGCGCCGGTGGAATTCCTCGATCGACTCGAACACCACGGCGCGCCCGCGGTGCCTGAGCAGCTTCGGCGTCGCGGCCGAAGGCTTGATCACCGCGCCGCCCGGGCAGAGGTTGCCGCGCAGCACGGCGATGCCGGTATTGCGCTTGAACGGCTTTTTGAACGGGAAAATAACGTCGCGGTCATGGCAGGGCGCGTCCTTCACGTTCTCCCAGATCGTCTTGCCGTTTTCCG
>JBFLYF010000174.1:0-6502 GCA_040756795.1 Pseudomonadota bacterium | reverse complement strand
CGGGGGGCAGCTGTCGCAGCCCTCCGAGGTGTACAGCTCGACCAGGGCGGTGGTCGTTTCGGGCGACCTGGCCTCGCACTCCCCGGCCAGGAGATTTCCCGAAAAGAACACCCCCAGGAAGAACAATCCCCAGCGCATGACGCTTCGTCGAAACGATCGTCCCGGAGCTTACGCCCGGGCCCCGATAATGCGCCGATGCGGCTCTCGGTCCTCGACCAGTCTCCGGTCATCTCAGGCCAAACACCTGCGCGCGCGGTCGAGGAGACGCTCAGGCTCGCGCGCCGCGCGGAGGCCCTCGGCTACGCGCGCTACTGGCTCGCCGAGCACCACGCGATCGCGGCGCTTGCCGACCCCTGCCCGGAGATCCTGCTCGCGCGCCTGGGCGCGGAAACCAGGTCCATCCGCATCGGCACCGGGGGCGTGCTCCTGCCCTACTACAGCGCCTTCAAGGTGGCGGAGGTGTTTCGCATGCTGGAAGCGCTTTACCCCGGCCGGGTCGATTTGGGCATCGGCAGGGCGCCCGGGGGCGACGCGCGGACCGCGCGCGCCGTGGGTGGGGGAACGTTCCCCGATGCGGAGCGCTTCCCGCAGCAGGTCTGGGAGCTGGTCGGTCACCTCGACGGCACGCTGCCCGAGGACCACCCCGACCGGCGCGTCCGCCTTCAGCCCGGGGGCGAGACCGTGCCCGAGGTGTGGCTCCTCGGCTCCTCGGACTACTCCGGGCTGCTCGCCGCGCAGCTCGGGCTGCGCTTCGCATTCGCGCATTTCATCAACCCGCTGGGCGGCGACATCGTCATGCGCGCCTACAAGGAGCGTTTCCAGCCCGCCGAGAAGCGCGACCCCGGGCCCCACACCCTGCTCTGCTGCTTCGTGGTCTGCGCCGAATCGGACGCCGAGGCCGAGCGCCGCGCCAGAGTCATCGACCTGCGGCGCCTGGAGATGGCCTACAACCTCGACACGCCCGTCCCGACCCTTGAACAAGCGCTTTCCCGAAGCTTCTCTGACAAGGAGCAGGAATACATCCGCTCGCAGCGCGCCCGCGCCGTGATCGGAAGCCCCGCGCGCTGCAAGGCGCGCCTCACCGGACTCGCGGCGCAGTACTCCGCCGACGAGTTGATGGTGCTCACCATCACCGGGGACTACGAAAGCCGCCTTGAATCCTACGAGCTCCTCGCCCGAGCGTTCAGCCTTTGACGAACTTCTCGAGAAACTCGGCCAGCTCCCGGTAGCCTCGCTCGCGCGCGAGATCCAGCGGGAGCCTGCCTTCGCGGTTCGCGCGCCTCGGATCGACGCCGAGAGAAACGAAGGCGCGCGCGAGCTCCAGGTGCCCGCCGTCGGCCGCGGCGTGCAGCAGCGTGTTGCCCTTGAGGTCGGTCGCCATGGCGTCGGCGCCGCGCTCGAGCAGGTGGCGCGCGGTGAGCACGTTGCCCGTCATCACCGCCCAGTGCAGCGGCGACTCGCCGTCGTCGTTGCGCAGCTTCGGGTCGGCGCGCGCATCGAGCAGCAGGTCCACGTACCAGGGATCCTCGTGCAGCGCCGCCGCGTGCAGCGGCGTCTCCGAATGCTCCGAGCGCGCGTCGACGCGCGCCCCGGCCTTCACCAGCAGCGCCGCGAGCTCCTTCATGCCCTTCTCGATCGCCAGGTGCAGCGCCGTCTCGCCGGCCTTGTTGCGCGCATCGAGATTCACCCTGCCGGCGGCGACGATGCCTTCGGCGACGAGGGGCTTGCTTTCCTCGATTGCCTCGAAGAGACGCTCGGCGGCGGTCTGGGCCGCTCCGGTCAACGCGACGAGAAAAAGAACAACGGAAATCAGCGCGCGCATTAGAGTCGCCTGCGGTCAGGATTTGGCGGAAAATGGCATTGTCGACGATTCCAGGGCTGGGCCGGGGGCCTCATGCCGCAAGCACGTCGCGAGCGCGCCGGGCGTAGAACACAGGGACGGCGCAGGCACCTGACGATCCTCTTCTCGGATCTGTCGGATTCGACACGTATATCCGAGGAGATGGATCCCGAGCATTACGCGGGCCTGCTCGCCGCCCTGGGGCGGCTCTCGCGCAAGGTCGTTCGCAAGCATCAGGGCCGGATCGTGAGCATCCAGGGCGACGGCGTGGTGACGGTTTTCGGCTACCCGAAGGCGGGCGAGAACGACGCGCGCCGCGCGACCGAGGCGGCCATCGAGCTGCACGCCGAGGTGGGCCGGCTGTCAGTGCGCGGCCTTCCGCCGTGGGCAAAGCCGCTCTCGCTGCACTCCGGCATCCATGGCGGCCTCGTCTACCTCGCGCCCGGCGACGTCGAGCGCGGCCGCTTCGCGCTCGGCGGCCAGGTGTCGAACACCGCGGCGGGCCTGTCGTCTGAGGCTGCGCGCGGTCTGATCTACGTGAGCGAGGAAACGCTCGGACCCGACGCGAATTTCTTCTCTGTCGGCGAGCGCACGCGGGTGAGCATCAAGGGCTTGAGCCGGCCGCTGCCGGTGTGTTCGATCCTCGGCCGCGCGCCAGCGCAAACCCGCTTTCAGGCGAGATCGAAGCGCGGCCTGACGCCATTCGTGGGTCGCGACGTGGAAATGGGCGAGCTGCGCAAGCACCTGCGCGCGGCTGCAGCAGGCAAGCCGCGCTGCGTGATCGTTTCCGGCGGCCCGGGGGTCGGCAAGACGCGTCTGATCGAGGAGCTGGTGCAAGATGCGGACGCCGCGCAATTCAGAGTCCTGTGCGGATACTGTGAAAGCTATCTCAGCGCGGAGCCGCTCCAACCGTTCCTGCAGATGTTGCGCGCTGTGTGCGGTTTCAACCCAGGCATGACCGCGGCCGAGGCGGTTGCGCCCGCGCAGCGCGCGCTCGCCGGCTTGCAGGGACTCGACGATGGCGGCCGCGCAACGCTGCTGCGCGCAATGTCGCTTGGCTCTTCCGGCCGGGAAGCGCGTCGGCCGGCGGCAGGTGAGATCATCGCCGCGTTGTCGAGCCTGTTCAACGCGCTCGCGGCGGAGCGACCGCTGATGCTTGCGGTGGACGACCTGCAATGGGCCGACGACACCAGCCAGCAGATGCTGAACGCGATCCGCTTGCTGCAGCGCCCGGTGCTGGTGGTCGTCGCGTTGCGCGGCGGCGCGGGAGACGTGCTCAGCACGGACCGGATTCCGCCGATCGAGCTCGGCCCGCTCGGGGCGGAGGAGGCCGCGCGCGGCATCGGGCATCTTCTTCCGGGCGTGGACCCGCTCACGTCGGCCGAGATTCACCGGTATGCTGGCGGCAACCCATTGTTCATCGAGGAGCTCTGCCACTCGGCAGCGGCCGACGCGGACCGCCGCCCGCTCGAGAAGCGGCTGAGCGGCGCGCCCTGGCTGAACGCGCTGATCGAGTCCCGCGTCGCGCGCCTGCCTCAGGACCAGGCCGAGGTTGTGTGCGCCGCGGCGGTAATCGGCAACGTGATCCCGGCCTGGCTGCTGAAGCGGATCACCGGGCGTTCGCCGGACGACCCGGTCGTGCGGGCGCTCGCGGAGCAGGATTTCCTGTTTCCCGCGGAGCAAGCTGGCGCGCTGCGCTTCAAGCACGGCATTACCCGCGACGTCGCGTACGGGATCGTCGGACTGCATCGGCGCAAAGCGATGCACCTCGCCGTTGCGGTCGCGCTCCGCGAGCACTACGCGGACGCTGCGGCGGAGGAAGGATACGAGGCGCTCGCCTACCACTTCGCGGCAGCCCACTCGCCGGCGGACGCGGCCCATTACGCCGAGCTCGCCGGCGACAAGGCACTCGCCTCGTCGGCGCTCGACCGTGCGCGCTCGCAGTACTCAGCGGCGCTCGCCGCGCTGGACGAGTTCGCGCCGCTGCCCAGGGAGGACCTGCTGCGCTGGTGCGCCATCGCGCAGAAGCTCGGCATGGCGTGCGTGTTCGACCCGCTCGCTCTTGCAGACGGCATCGCGATCTTCGAACGCGGCGTCTCGTACGCGCGCCAGGGCGGCGATCTCGCGGCGATCGCGCGGGCCGAGTACTGGCTCGGCTACATCTGCTATGCGAAGGGCTTGCCGCGCGAGGCTGCCGCCCATTGCGAGGCCTCGCTCGAGCTAGCGGAGCGCATCGGCGACCTGCGGCTGGCGGCCCAGGTCAAGGCGACACTCGGCCAGACGTTTCTGTCGGCTTGTGACTACGATCGCGCTCTGGTTTTGCTCGACGTGGCGATCGACAGCAAGCGCCAGCAGAGCAAGCCGGGCAGCCATGTGGCGGTGGGATCTGCCTACGCGCTCGCTTGCAAAGGCAGCCTGCTTGGGGATCGCGGCCTGTTCGCGCAGGCGGACGAATGCTTCGCGGAGGCGCTGGCGCTGCTGGGCGGGTCGCCCCACCAGGTAGGATCGTCGGTGCGCGGCTGGATCGCCTGCGTCCATATGTGGCAGGGACGGTGGGAAGAGGCATTGCTGGCCGCCAACCACGGCGTGCGGATTGCCGAGCTGGTGCGCAGCCGCCAGTTGCTTGCCATTACGCGCGCGCTGGCGGGCTATTCGGACTGGATACTCACCCGGCGCCCGGAATCACTGCAGTCGGTGCGCGACGCGACGTCATGGATCGAGGAGCGCAACGGCGCCTTGTTCACATCGCTCTGCTACGGCTGGCTGGTCGACGGCGAAGTAAGCCTCGGGCGCATGCGCGAGGCCCGGCGCCACGCCGCCCGTCTGTTCGTCCGCGCTCGCCAGCGGGAGCGCATCGGCGAAGCCATGGGCTGCCGCGCGCTTGCGCTTGCCGCGGCGAAGAAAGGTGACTTCGGCAGGGCCGAGCGCTACCTGGGGCTGGCCGAGGCTGCCGCCAACGTGCGGGGCTCGCCGCACGAGCACGCCAAGACGCGGTTATGCCGCGCCGAGATCGAGTTCCGGCGCGGCCGCCGCAGCGAGGCGCTCAAGGAACTCGATGCGGCGAGCGAAGCGTTCGAGAGCATGAAGATGCCGTGGTTTCTCGAGCGCGCTGCCGCCCTAAGATCCGCCGCGTAAGGCCGGGACGTTCGCGTAAAGGGATTCCGCGAACTTCTTCGTTATCGCGCGGAAGCCCGATTCGGTGGGATGCAGCTCATTCTCCCAGTCTTTCTCGTAGTTCCCGCTGTCGCTAGCCAGGCTCTTCCTCAGGTCCACGTAGAAGACGCGCCCGGCAAACTGATCGGCCACGAGCTTCGCCTGCATCTCGTTCAGGCGCCTTATCAACGCGTTCATGATCTTCGTGCCATTCGACGGATAGGTCGGATGAGGGGCGTTCTCCCACCCTTTATCCCTGAACCTCGTGTACAGCCACGAATTGCCCGGGCTCGGGTTCCCCCATAGATTCCGGGCATCCGGTACGGGGAAGTCGTAGCCGTGGATGAAGATGGGTATGCGCGTTCGAGTGCCATCGCGTCTGATCCAGTCCTGAGTCAGTCTCGTGAGAACGGCGGTGAGCCAGGTCTTCATCAGGACATCTACCTGCTTGTCGACAAGCTCGTCGACAAGACCGTCGTCGGGGTTGGGAATGGCCGCAGCCTTCTTGAGGAGGGGGGTCAGCCTTTCCTCGACGACGTCGTTGCCAGCGGCGGAGAACAGGATTGCGACCGGTGGCGTGCCGGCGTCAACGAATTCCTGCACGGTCTTCACGAGTTCATCGAGCTTCCAGGAACTCGCCTTCTCTTTCGTGGCTGTTCTGGGAACCGCTGCGTTTTCATTCGAGTAGAACTGGTAGAGACGAAGCCCGCCACTTGCGAGGTTTTCGACCGTGAAGTCGTAGGGATCGTCCTCCAGATACTTCGCGATGTTCTGCCTGCGCCAAGGCAAATTGTCCACCGAAACATAGCTGAGCCACGAGTCTCCGGCGGCGACGAGCAGATGGCCTCGGCCAAAATGGGGCGGCAGGACTACTCTCGCAACCACGCCCTGACCCGCCGAAACGGACGGTGGCGCGTCCGCCACCGGCTGCGAAGGCGGCATCCGCGCCCCGCTGACCGGCTCGCGGGGCGGTGCTTCGACCACTGGCTGCAGAGCAGGCACCTTTGCGCCATCGATCTTGCCTTCCAGGGTCAGCGCGAGCGGGGCCGGGCTCGGGTGCATCGACTCCCTTCGTTCGAGCAACGCATAGATCACTCCAAGCAGCGCGCCCATTGCCGATTCGTATCCGGGACACGCGTGCGTGGGGTGCGGGTTCTCGCGTCGATTGCCACCGAAGATCGGATAGACGTCCGCATCGTCACCGGGCCAGCCTGCCGCGCGAGACTGCTGCGTCGCCGAGACGAGCGAGATCACGACCTTGTCGCCGGCCTGGACCGGTACCGCACCGATCCTGCCGCCACGGGTAACGGTGCGCCAGACCACCTCCGGTGAAGGCCGCAACTGCATGACTTTACGCAGGGGCCGCTCCAGCAACTCGTAGGCGCTTCGGAACGCGGCTCGAGGATCCCGGTCCTCGAGCGTGCCACGAAGCGACCAGAAACTGCCATCGCGGAGCCACTCGTTCAGCGACAGGCGCAGGTTTCCATCGAGCGTGGGCAGAAAACCCAT
>JBFLYF010000173.1:0-6505 GCA_040756795.1 Pseudomonadota bacterium | reverse complement strand
AACCTGAAGACCGCCGCGGCGCTCGGCGTTACGGTCCCGCAATCCGTCCTGCTGCGCGCCGACCGGGTGATCGAGTAAATCGCTCTTAGAATTGCGGCATGGACAAAAGCCGCCGCGCGGCCCTGCGCGTGATTGGCGGTCTCGGTGCGCTGCTCGCCGCGCGCGCCGGGTACGGCCAGGACAGGAAACTCATGTCACGAAAAATCCCCTCCACCGGCGAAGAACTGCCCGCCATCGGCCTCGGCACCTGGCAGGTGTTCGATGCAGGCGCGCGCGCGGCGGCGCTCGCGCCGCTGCGCGAGGTGCTCAAGGCCTTCGCCGCGGCGGGCGCGAAGCTGATCGACACCTCGCCGATGTACGGCAGCGCCGAGTCGGTGGCGGGCGACCTGATCGCGGCGCTGGGATTGCGCGACAAGCTCTTCATCGCCACCAAGGTCTGGACGAGCGGGCGCGAGAACGGGGTGGCGCAGATCGAGACCTCGTTCCGGCGCCTCAGGGTCGAGACCATGGACCTGATGCAGGTTCACAATCTCATGGACATCGCGACCCATACCAAAACCCTGAAAGAGATGAAGAGCAAGGGCCGGGTGCGCTACGTCGGCATCACGCACTACACGTCCTCCGCCTACGCCGAAGTGGAGAAGTGGCTGAAGACCGGGCAGTACGATTTCCTGCAGATCAACTACTCGCTCGCCGAACGGGAATCGGAGAACAGGCTGCTGGGCTTGTGCAAAGAGAGGAACATCGCAGTCATTGCGAACCGGCCTTTCGCCGAAGGCGCGATGTTCCAGCGCGTGCGCGGCAAGCCCCTGCCCGCCTGGGCGGCGGAGCTGGGGATCGCGAGCTGGGCGCAGTTCTTCCTCAAGTGGATCGTCGCCCATCCCGCGGTGACCTGCGCGATCCCGGGCACCGGCAAGCCCGAGTACATGACCGACAACCTCGCCGCGGGCTACGGAGCCATGCCGGATGAAGCGACGCGCAAGCGGATGGCGGAGTATTACGACCAGCTATGAGATTTTTGCTTTGGCTCGCTCTCTTCTGGGCAGGTCTGGCATTTCCTCAAGAGGGCGTCGACGTAAAGAAGAGTCGCTTGCTGCTACTGCCCGCCTCCACGGTCGAGCGCAGCGCCGCGCAGCAGTACGGCCAGCTGATGCGCGCCGCGGCGCAGAAAGGGGCGCTAAACGCAGACAAGGCGCAGGTCGAGCGGCTGCGCAACATCGCGCGCGCCCTCATCCCGCACTCGGCGCGCTTCAACCCGGACGCCGCGCGCTGGCGCTGGGAGGTGAACGTCGTGGCCTCGAAGTCGGTGAACGCGTTCTGCATGCCGGGCGGCAAGATCGTGTTCTTCAGCGGGATCCTCGAGCAGCTGCAGCTCACGGACGACGAGGCCGCGGTGATCATGGGCCACGAGATCGGCCACGCGCTGCTCGAGCACGGCCGCGCGAGGATGAGCGAGCAGGTGCTCAAGAGCGTCGGCATCTCGATCGCCGCGATCGTGCTCAACCTCGGCCAGCTCTCGACCGAGGTGCTCGCACAGGCCGCAAACCTCGCGGTGAGCCTGCCCTACGCGCGCCGCCACGAGTCCGACGCCGACCTCGTGGGCATGGAGCTCGCCGCGCGCGCCGGCTACGACCCGCGCGCCGCGATCGCGGTGTGGCAGAAGATGCAGAAGCTCGCCGGCGGGCGCGGCCAGCCGCCGCAGTTCCTCTCCACGCATCCCTCGCACGAGACGCGCATCCGCGACATGGAGGCGGCCATGCCGCGCGTGCTGCCGCTCTACCGGAAGCCGTCTTGAGCGCGGATTTCTACGCCCGGCTGCCGGTGCTCGGGGATTTCGGCGCGGTCACCGAGGCGGCGAATTTCGTGCCGCTGCCGCAGGACTGGCACGTCGCCACCTGCGACGTGCGCAACTCGACCAAGGCGGTCGAGGCCGGCGAGTACAAGCACGTCAACACGGTGGGCGCCGCCGCGGTCACCGCGGTGCTGAACGCCGCCGGCGCGCTCGAGATCCCGTTCGTCTTCGAGGGCGACGGCAGCGCGTTCTGCGTGCCGCCCGGGCTGCTCGAGGACACGAAAGCGGCGCTCGTCAAGACGCAGGAAATGGCGGCGAAGTCCTTCGGCCTCGAGCTGCGCGTCGCCGCGCTGCCGGTGGCGAAGGTGCGCGAGGCGGGCGCCGACATCCGCGTCGCGCGCATCCGCGTCTCGGAGAACTACGTGCAGGCGGTGTTCGCGGGCGGCGGCATGGCCTGGGCCGACCGCGCGATGAAGGATCCCGCCACCGCCGCGCAGTACGCCGTGGACGCGGCGACCACCCCCGCGCGCGGCAGCCTCGAGGGGCTGGAGTGCCGCTGGCAGGACATCCCGAGCCGCCACGGCGAGACCGTGAGCCTGATGGTGCGCGCGGTGAGCAAGGATCCGGCGGCCGCTGCCGCGGTCTATCGCGGGCTGATCGCCAAGGTGCGCGACACCTACGGCGCGGATGACGTCTGCCACCCGATCACGGTCCCCGCTCTGACGCCCGCGCTCGGCGCAAAGCGCCTCGCGAACGAGGTCGGCGTGCGCGCCGCCGAGCGCGGCGCCTTCGGCAAGTGGCTCTACCTCATGCGCGCGCGATGGTTCGTGGTGCTGGGCTGGTTCCTGATGAAGTTCGGCCTGAGGACCCGGTTCACCGACTGGAGCCTGTACAAGCCCACGCTGGTGAAAAACAGCGACGTGCGCAAGTTCAACGACATCTATCGCCAGATCCTCTCGGGCACCGAGGCGCAGCGCGAAGCGCTCACCGGCTGGCTCGAGGTGCGCTACCGCAAGCGCGAGCTCGTCTACGGCATGCACGTCACCGACCGCGCGCACATGACCTGCCTCGTGTTCAACTACGCGGCGCGGCACCTGCACTTCATCGACGGCGCCGACGGCGGGCTGTTCCTGGCGTCCAAAGAGTTCAAGGAACGCGCTGCGAAACTTTCCTGAAAGCCTGCTCGTCGCGGCGGCGCTGGCGCTCGGCGCCGAGGCGCTCGCGCTCGAGCCCGGCAACCACGAGGTGCGCCTCGCGGTGGGCGCGCTCGAGCGGCACTACATCGTGCACGTGCCGCCGCGGCTGGAGGCGAAGCCCGCGGTGGTGCTCAACTTCCACGGCGGCGGCGCGCACGCGCGCGTGCAGCAGGAGTACGTGCGCATGGACGCGCTCGCCGACCGCGAGCGCTTCCTCGTCGTCTACCCGGACGGCACCGGCCCCCTGCGCGGGCGCTTCCTCGCCTGGAACGGCGGCACCTGCTGCGGCGTGGCGGCCGGAACGCAGGTGGACGACGTCGCTTTCGTGCGCGCGCTGCTCGACGACCTCTCCGGGCGCATCGCCTACGACCCGGAGCGCGTCTATGCCACCGGGCTCTCGAACGGCGCCATGATGAGCTACCGGCTCGCCGCCGAGCTCTCCGATCGCGTCGCGGCGATCGCGCCGGTCGCCGGCTCGATGGTGGTGGTCGACTTCGCGCCGCGGCGCCCGGTGCCGGTGATGCACATCCACAGCGTGGATGACCGCCGCGCGCTCTACGGCGGGGGCCTGGGCGCGCCCTATCCGCTCGCCAACACGCGGGTGCTGCACCCGCCGGTGGAGGAGAAGCTCGGCGAATGGGCGCGCGCCAACGGCTGCGGCCCGGAGCCCGAGGCCACGGAGCGGCGCGAGTGGCGGAGCCGCTCGGGCACGCACACCGCTACGCGCTACGCCTACCCGCGCTGCAGGGCCGAGACCGTGCTCTGGAAGCTCACCGGCGCGGGGCACGTCTGGCCGGGCGGCGTGCTCGATTACCTCACCTGGCTGCTCGGGCCGGGGACGCGCGTCATCGACGCCAACGAGGAGATCTGGCGCTTCTTCTCAAGGCATAGGCTGGCGAAATAGAATCGGGTCAGGAGGACGCCATGCTGCAGGAGCACATCCCGGATCTGTCCAAGTTCGTGGAGCCCGACCGCGTGCGGCGCGAGGTCTATACGGATGCGCGCATCTTCGAGCTGGAGATGGAGCGCATCCACGAGAAATACTGGATCTACTGCGGCCACGAGAGCCAGGTGCCGAAGGCGGGCGACTACGTCGCGGTGCAGATCGGCCGCCAGCCGATGCTGATGGTGCGCGGCAAGGACCGCAAGGTGCGCGTGCTCTACAACCGCTGCCCGCACCGCGGCAACATGATGTGCGGCGACCGCCAGGGCAACGCGGGCGAGTTCTTCCGCTGCTCGTACCACGCCTGGACCTTCCACCACGACGGGAAGCTCCGCTCGATCCCGATGATGGAGTCGGGCTACGCCGGCACGCGCTTCGGCAAGGACAACCCGGATTGCAGCATGAAGCCCGCGGCGCGCGTGGAGAGCTACCGGGGCTTCGTGTTTGCCTCGTTGTCCCCTGATGGGATTTCTCTAAAGGAATTCCTGGGGGAAAGCCGTATCGCCTTCGACGACATGTGCGACCGCGCCCCCGAGGGCGAGGTCGAGATCGTGCCGAACTGCTTCCGCATCATCCAGCACTCGAACTGGAAGATCTTCCTCGAGAACCAGCTCGACGCGCTGCACCCTTCGGTCACGCACCAGTCGACCGGGCGCGCCGCGCACGAGGTGGAAAAAGAGCTCGAGAAGAAGGCGAGGAAGGGCGAGACAGCGCTCAAGTACCACATGCTCTCGGCGTTCGCGACGGTGACGATCGAGAAATGGGACGCGTTCCAGACGCTCAACTACCCCTACGGCCACTGCATCCTCACCGGCTATATGGGCCTGCGGCCGCAGGATCCCGACACGCTCGCCTACGACAGGATCATGATCAAGGCCTACGGCAGGAAGCGCTTCGAGGAGATCGTCGGGGTCAACATCCACCACGTGCTGATCTACCCGGGCCTGTCGGTGCAGTCGCCGCTGCAGCAGCTGCGCGCGGTGCGACCCCTCGGGGTGGACAGGACGCTCACCGAGATCTGGCATTTCCGCTTGAAGGGCGCGCCCGAGGCGATCTACCGCCGCTCGCTCGCCTACTACAACCTGGTCAATTCGCCCTCCACGATGATCAACGCCGACGACCTGGAGAACTTCTGGAAATGCCACCAGGGCCTGGCCTCCGACGGCGGCGACTGGGTCACGTTCGGCCGGCATTTCGGCCGTGACATCGAGAAGCCGGGCGGCATGGTCGAGACGGGGCCGAACATGGGCACGTCCGAGGCGCCGATGAGGAATCAAATGAAGGCATGGTCGGAGTACATGCGTGGCTAAAAACGGCCTGCAGCACGAGGTAGAGCAGTTTCTCTATCGGCAGGCGGATCTGCTCGACTCCAAGAAGTGGCAGGCGTACATCGACCTTTTCACCGACGACGGCATCTACTGGGTCCCCGCCGACCCCGCGCACAAGACCTGGGAAGGGATGCCCGCGATCTTCGCAGAGGACAAGAACCTGATGACGGTGCGCATGAAGCGCGTGCTGCACCCCGACGCCTGGTCGCAGCGCCCCGCCTGGGGAACCAGTCACGTGGTTTCGAATGTCGTGATCGAGAAACCAGGCAAGAACGGAACCCTGGAGGTCAGGTCACGGTTCCACATGCTGGAGCTCAGGCGCGACGACGTGCGGCATTTTGCCGGTCAGTACACGCACCATCTGAAGAAAGTAAGAAACCGATACAAGATAAAGCTGCAGCGCGTAGACATGACCAACGCGCAGGCCGCCTACGATTACGTGCTGCAGGTCTGGGTCTAGGGCGCGGCCGGCTAATCGCAGCCCTTCGCCGGCAGGATCTCTTTCAGGCGCCTTCCGATCGTCGGCAGATCGGCCTCGTTCACCTCGAGCGTGTAGGCCGACTGCCCCCTGCCCCCGGGGCGCTCGGCGATGCGCTCGCGCGTGATCCGGTACTCGATCAGCAGCTTCTTCCCGCGCATCAGCAGAAGCGTCGAATAGCACGGCAGCCTGGCATCGCCCCGCCGCCAGGACCTCTGCCGCAAGCGGCTCAGCTCCTCCAGGATCGCGCGCACCTCGTCGCGCTGCTCGATCAGCACGGAGGGCGCGCCGTAGTTCGCGATCCGCACCGCCGACACGCTGCCGAGCGCCGGGCGCGGCTCCGCGCCCGCGCTCGGCGCCAGCAATGCCATGCCGAGCAGGAGCAACGCGAAGGCGCGTATCGCAGTCATCGAACCCGATTCTGCCAGATGCTATGCTGTCCGAATGAAAATCGGCTTCATTGGCCTCGGCCTGATGGGCGCGCCCATGGCGGCAAACCTGATGAAAGCGGGCTTTGCCTTGAGCGTTTTTGACGTTCGGGGGGAGTCTGCGAAGCCCGCGGGGGCGAATTGGTCGGAGAACCCTTCCCGGGACAGCGACATCGTCTTCACTTCGCTTCCCGGGCCGCCGGAGGTCGAGGCGGTCTCGGAAGCAATCCTCAGGGACGCGAAGCCCGGGACGGCCTGGTTCGATCTTTCGACGAATTCGCCCGACGTCGTGCGGAGAATTCATTCCCGCTGCAAGTCCAAAGGCATTGAACTCCTCGAC
>JBFLYF010000172.1:0-6532 GCA_040756795.1 Pseudomonadota bacterium | reverse complement strand
CCCCCACCACAGCGGGATGCGCAGGCTCGCCATGCGGTCGCCCCAGTCGCGGATGTCGTTCCAGCAGCCGGTCTCGTAGGCGTGGTGGTCGGCACGCGACTCGGGCGCGCGGAAGGCGGCGAAGCTGTGGTGCTCGGGGTCCGAGCGCAGGAAGAACGCGGCGAGCGCCTCGCCCTCGAGCACGCGGTCCGATTCGACCATGCCGAGGCGATCGCGATAGAAGCCGAGCATCTCGTCGATGCGGCTGCTCGCGCACACGAAGTGCTGCAGCCGGGCCGTCGTCGCCCCGGCTTCGGGTCTTGCAGAGGGAATTCCGAAGACGACCCGGCGCAGGTCCGGGTCGACGACGGCGAAGGCTTCCGCGAAAAGGTGAGAGGCAAAAGGCTCGCACGAGACCCCGCCGCTCTCGAGCGCGCGCCGGTACGCGGCGAGGTGACCGGCGTCCTTCATCTGCAGGGCGAAATAGGGCACCGCTCCTTTTTCTCCCCGGCCTACGACCAGCCGCCGGCCGGGACCGCTCACCAGCCAGTCGCCGCCGGGAAGCGGCTCGAGCGCATCGCCGAGCAGCGCGGCGTAGAAGCGGGCGAGCGCCTGCGGCTCCGGGCTCGCGCGGCACAGATGGTGCAGCGTGGCCGGCCAGAGCGGGGTCACGGCCGCCGCTTCCGTGTCGACAGGCGGGTCGCCGCCTCGAGCACGCGCGAGAGGTGCGGGTCGTGCATGCCGAGCTCGCGCATGTGCTCGAGCGTGTTGCGGATGTAGTCGACGCAGGCGCCGCGCTGCCCGACGCCCTGCGCGACCAGGCGCGCGCGCCCGTTGACGTCGAGCTCGCGCACGAACTGGCGGTGCTCGGTGTCGGCGACGAAGGCGAGCGCGTGCACGCGCCGCGCGGGCCTGATCGCGACCGGCACGAACTTCGGCATGTAGACGCGGTTCAGCATCTCGCGCTGCCAGAGGGTATCGAGCGCCTGCTTCGCCGCGCCGGCATGCACGCGGTACGCCATGCCCCAGCAGGAGCCGCCGCGGCAGAGCCCCATCACCAGGCCGGGCCTCTCGGGCGTGCCGCGGTAGCGGTTCGAGAGGATGCACAGCGCGCGGTGGTAGCCGTGCACCAGGCCCGCCTTGCGCTCGGCGTAGCGGAACTCGGGCGCCCACATGAGCGAGCCGTAGCCGAACACCCAGAGGTCGCCGCGCGGCACGAGGGCGAGGAACTTGGCGAGGTCCATTTTCTCCGTTCAGCCGTTCAGCGCGACTTCGAGCCGGGTCTTGTTTCGCATGCGGCAACTGCGCCCATTATAGAATTCCCGCGAGGAGAAGCCTTGGTCGCCGAAAGCAAGCGCAGGCCGCCGATCGTCGGACGTTTTGCGCGCGAGGAACTCGCGCTTGCCGCGCGCAACGCCGGCATGCCGCTCGAGGCCCTGCGTTACGACCTGACGCCGACGGGCCTGCACTATTGCCTGATCCACTTCGACATCCCGGCGACCGACGCGGCGGCGTGGAAGCTCGAGATCGGCGGCCTGGTGGAAAAGCCGCTCGCGCTGGCGCCTGGCGATCTGCGCCGCATGCCCGCAAAGACGCTGCGCGTTACCCTCGAATGCGCCGGCAACGGCCGCGGCCAGATCGCGCCGCGCTACCCGTCGGTACCCTGGCTGGAGGAGGGCGTCTCGACGGCCGAATGGACTGGAGTTCCGCTTGCTTTCCTGCTCGGCGAGGCGGGAGTGGAGGAGTCCGCGCGCGAGATCGTCTTCCACGGCGCCGACCGCGGCATCGACCGCGGCATCGAGCACGATTTCGCGCGCAGCCTCGCGCTCGAGGAGGCGATGCGCGCGGACGCCCTCGTCGCCTACGCGATGAACGGCGAGGCGCTCCCGCCGCAGCACGGCGCGCCGCTGCGCCTGGTGGTTCCCCGCTGGTACGGCATGGCGAGCGTCAAGTGGCTCGCGCGCATCGAGGCGATCGACCGCGCTTTCGCCGGCGTGCAGCAGGCGCTCAGCTACCACTTCCGCGCCGCGCCCGGCGAGAAGGGCACGCCGTGCACGCGCATGCGCGTAAACTCGGCCATGGTGCCGCCCGGGATCCCGGATTTCTATTCGCGCGAGCGCGTCGTGGAGTCCGGCAGCGTGCAGATCCTCGGCCGCGCCTGGTCGGGCGCGCCGCCGGTGCGGCGCGTGGAGTTCGCGGTGAACGGCGGATGGCAGGAGGCCTCGCTCGAGCCCGCGCCGGCGCCGCACGCCTGGCAGCGCTGGCGCGCGCAGTGGCAGGCCGCCCCCGGCAGGCACGAGCTGCGCTGCCGCGCGACCGACTCGGCCGGCGCGACGCAGCCGCTCGAGCCGCCCTGGGACGCAACCGGCTTCGGCAACAACGCGGCGCAGCGCGTGGAGGTGCTGGTGCGATGAAGCGCGCGGGAGGCGACTGGCCGCTCGAGGTGTTCCGCGTCCTGAAGGACGCGCAGGTGCGGGTGGTGGGCTACGTCCCGGACGGCGGGCTGAAGCGCCTGATCGAGCTCTGCCTCGGCGAGGCGAAGCTCGAGCCGGTGGTCCTCACCACCGAGGAGGAAGGCATCGGGCTTGCCGCGGGCGCCTGGCTCGGCGGCGCGCGCAGCGCGCTGCTCATGCAATCGAGCGGCGTGGGCAACTGCATCAACGCGCTCGGCATGGTGCGCGAGTGCCGCTTCCCGCTGCTGATGCTCGTCACGATGCGCGGCGAGCACGGCGAGTTCAACCCCTGGCAGGTGCCGATGGGCCAGGCGACGCCGGCGGTGCTCGCCGCGATGGGCGTCGTGGTGCAGCAGGCGCGCACGCCCGCGGAGGTCGCGCCGGCGCTCGCCGCCGCGGCGCGGCTCGCGTTCGGCAGCTACCAGGCGGTCGCGGTGCTCGTCTCGCAGCAGGTCATCGGCATCAAGAGCTTCCAGGAGCAGGCGGCGCAATGAGGAACGCATTGCGCCGGCGGGAGGTGGCAAGGGCTCTGCTGCAGGACAGAGGGGACCTTCTCGTCGTGGCCGGGCTGGGCTCCACCGCCTGGGACTGCACCGCGGCGGGCGACAGCGCGCTCAGCTTCCCGCTGTGGGGCGCGATGGGCAACGCGGCGATGGTCGGTCTGGGCCTGGCGCTCGCGCAGCCGAAGCGGCGCGTGCTGGTGGTCACGGGCGACGGCGAGATGCTGATGGGGCTGGGGGCGCTCGCGACGATCGGCGCGCGCCGGCCGCGCAATCTCGCGCTCGTGGTGATCGACAACGAGCGCTACGGCGAGACCGGCATGCAGCGCACGCACACCGCGAAAGGGGTGGACCTCGCCGCGGCGGCGAGGGCCTGCGGCTTCAGGGCGGCAAGGCGGGTCCGCAGCCGGGGGCAGCTCACGGCGCTGCGCACGGCGGTCCGCCGCGCGCCGGGGCCGCTGTTCGCCCAGGTCAAGGTCGTGGCCGAGAAGCTTCCCCTGGTGCTGCCGCCGCGGGACGGGAGCCTGCTCAAGGCGCGCTTCCGCAGGGCGCTGCTCGGCGAGGGGGCGGACCTCGACTAGCTCCGGGAGCGCCCGGTCAACCGGGCGGCGCGAGGCGCGTTATTCGCCTTGGTCCGGTTCGATCCGGGATCCTCACTCCAGGAGAAACGAAGATGCTCAAGCAGAAACTGCTCGTCACCCTGATCGCCTCGGCGTTCGCCGCGTCGGTCTTCGCGCAGGCGAAGCCCGCCACCCCGGCGACGCCCGCGACCCCCGCCACCCCGGCGGCGGCCGAGAAAAAGGCCGAGCCCATGAAAGCCCCGGCGAAAAAGCCCACGAAGAAGAAAGCCAAGGCGAAGGGCAAGGTCAAGAAAGAGATGAAGAAGTAGGCAGAATCCGGCAGGAAAAAAACCCGGCCCCGAGCCGGGTTTTTTTTGGCTCGCGTGTCGCTGTTCGTCTGCTTGGTTGAGCGAGCGCGGGGGGGTTAGAGTGCCCCTTCCTGTTCATCCTGGAACGACGGCAATGAACCGCAGAGAATTCCTCAGGACCACGGCCGCCGCGGCGGCCGCCGCATCCTTTCCCTGGCGCGACGCCGCGGCCCGAACCACCGGAGGCTGGCGCGAGTACGAGGTCACCACGCGGGTGACGATCCTCGAGCCGCGGGGCGTGTCGCGCGCCTGGGTGCCGCTGCCGATGCTCGAGGAGACCGAATGGCAGCGGCCGCTCGGCTCGAGCTGGAGCGGCAACGCGGCGAAGGCGCGCATCGCGAGCGACGGCAAGTACGGGGCGGCGATGCTCGCGGCCGAGTGGCGCGAGGGCGAAACGGCGCCGGCGATCGAGGTGACGAGCCGGTTCATGACGCGCGACCGCGCGGTCGACCCGTACCGGCGCGACCCGCAGGCCGAAAGGCTCTCGGCGGCCGAGGCCGCGTTCTACACCGCGGCGACGGACCTGATTCCGACCGACGGCATCGTGCGCGACACCGCGCGCGACATCGTCAAGGATGCGCGCTCCGATGTCGAGAAGGCGCGCGCGATCTACGAGTGGGTGGTCGAGAACACCTTCCGCGACCCGAAGACACGCGGCTGCGGCTGGGGCGACATCAAGTCGATGCTCGAGACGCGCAATTTCGGCGGCAAGTGCGGCGACCTGAACGCCATGTTCGTCGGGCTTTGCAGGTCGGTGGGCGTGCCGGCGCGCGACGTGTACGGCGTGCGCGTCGCGCCCTCGGCGCTCGGCTACCGGAGCCTGGGCGTGGGCTCGCCCGTGATCAGCAAGGCGCAGCACTGCCGCGCCGAGTTCTTCGCGCAAGGGGTGGGCTGGGTGCCGGTCGATCCGGCCGACGTGCGCAAGGTCGTGCTCGAGGAGCCGCCGACCCGCCTGGCGATCGACCATCCGAAGGTCGCGGCCGCGCGCAAGCGGCTCTTCGGCAGCTGGGAAATGAACTACCTCGCCTACAACATGGCGCACGACGTGACGCTTCCGGGATCGGCCGGCACGAAGATCCCCTACCTCATGTACGTGAACGGGGAGACGGCCGGCGAGGCGCTCGACCCGCTCGAGCCCGACACGTTCAGGTACGAGATCCGCTCGAGCGGGGTCAAGGCCTAGGAGGTGCGGCTCGCCCTCGGGCTGCTGCTGCTCGCCGCGGCGGCCGCGCTCGGCGCGCAGGAGCTCAGGCCCTGGACCGGCGGCGCGGCGCCCGCGCTCGCCCTGGAGGATCTGGAGGGTCGCCCGCAGCGGCTCGAGGACTACCGCGGCAAGGTGGTGCTGGTGAATTTCTGGGCGACCTGGTGCGAGCCCTGCCGCGAGGAGATGCCCTCGCTCGGGCGGCTGCGCGCCGCGCTCGGGCCGCGGGGGTTCGAAGTGCTCGCGGTGAACCTCGCCGAGCCGAAATCGCGCATCCGCGCCTTCCGCGAAAAGGTGCCGATGGACTTCCCGATCCTGCTGGATCGCGACACCGCGGCCGCCAGGGCCTGGAAGGCGCGCATCCTGCCGGCAAGCTTCGTCGTGGGGCGCGATGGCAGGGTCGCGTTCAGCCATCTCGGGGAGCTGGACTGGGCGCAGGAGAAGGTGCGGCGGCAGATCGAAAGTCTGCTACCCAATTGATCTCGGCCGGCGGCATAATCCGGCCGAGGCAGATGCAATGAGCGACCTGGATTTCTCGCAGCCGATTCCGCCGCGGCCCGCGGCGCCGCCGCCGCCCCCGCCGCCCCCGGTCTACAACGCCGCCATGGCGATGGAGTTCTTCAAGTCGGCGGGCACGCCCGAGGGCTTCAAGCAGGGCCAGACCATCTTCGCCGAGGACGAGAAGGGGGGTCTGTTCAAGCGCGCCAGGATGTACGTGCTGATCCTGGGCGAAGTCAACATGGTGGCGCAGAACAAGGTGATCGGCAGCGTCAGGCCGGGGGACGTGTTCGGCGAGATGGCGGTGATCGCCGGCGCGGCGCGCACCGCGACCGCCGTGGCGAAGTCCGACTGCACCGTGATCGGCCTGGACGACAAGCAGTACCTGAGCGCGCTGCAGCAGAAGCCCGAGTTCGCGATCATGCTGATGAGCATCATGAACAACCGGCTGCGCAGCACGATCCAGCGGCTGCGCGCAAGCGGCGCGCTGCACGCGGGCACGGCCACCGAATCGGCCGTGTTCGACAAGAAGCTGCTCGCGGGGCTCGCGCGCCTGATGCAGGGGCAGGAGCCGATGCGCTACGAGCAGGGCAAGATGATCATGCAGGAGGGGACCGCCGGCGCCCTGATGTACATCGTGCTCGAGGGGCGCGTCGCGATCACGATCAAGGGCGGCCTGGTGGGGCGCGCCGGTCCCGGCGGCGTGTTCGGCGAGATGGCGCTGGTCGACCAGTCGCCGCGCGCGGCCACCGCGGTCGCCGAGTCCGACTGCACGCTGCTCGCGATCAACCGGCCGACGTTCCTGCAGCTCGTCAAGACCAGCCCCGCGTTCGGCGCGGCGCTGCTTGCGGGGCTTGCGAATCGTGCCGCCGAGATGGCGGCGCGGAACAAGTGACGTGAAAACGTCATCCCCGCGAAAGCGGGGATCCAGCTTTTAGAGGACTTTTCCGGGGTTCATCAAGTTCTGCGGGTC
>JBFLYF010000171.1:0-6608 GCA_040756795.1 Pseudomonadota bacterium | reverse complement strand
CGCGCTCGTGCTGGATGTAGCCCTTCGCCGCCTCGACCAGGTTCGGGATCAGGTCGTAGCGGCGCTTCAACTGCACGTCGATCTGCGCGTAGGAGTTCTTGAAGCGGTTGCGCAGCTGCACCAGCCGGTTGTAGATGCCGACCGCCCAGAACGCGAGCGCGACGATGATCGCAAGAAAGACCCATCCGCCGTATCCGCCCATGCTTCCTCCCAGGAGGTTGTTGTTGCGCCTCGGCTACTATAGCGCATGCGCGCGCCGTTCGTGCGCGCGCCCGAGTGCGAGCGCAAGCGCGAGCCAGGCGGCCATGGCCGGGATCGCGGCGAGCGAGATCGCCGCGAGCTCCAGCCCGAGCGCGCGCAGTCCCGCGAAGGCCCAGCCGCCCAGCGCGTCGCTGCCGCGGAACACCACCAGGTCGATCACGTTCTTCGCCTTGTACTTCTCCTCGCGCGCGAGCACCGTGAAGAGCACCTCGCGCGCCGGGTTGGAGATGGCGAAGTTCGCCGTGCGCTGCAGCGCCTGGAAAGCGATCAGCACCGCAAGCAGCGGCCAGGCGGCGAGAACCGCGAAGCCCGCGGCGAAGACGAGCGGCAGCAGCGCCGCCGCCGGCCCCACGCCCAACCGAGCCATCAGCCGACCGGTGGCGAGGAGCTGCACCACGATCGTGAGCACGCCCACCGCGAGATCGACCGTGGCGAAAATGCGCGTGCGCACCGCCGGATCGTCCGAAGCGGCGGCGACGATGCTCGCCTGCTGGAAGTAGAGGAACGTGCCCGCGATCGAGAGCAGCCCCACCCACAGCGCGACCCCGGCGAGGTACGGCGAGCGAATCACCATGCCGAAGCCGGCGAAGGGGTTGCCGCCGAGGGTTTCGGTCTTTCCTTCATCCTGCCTCTCCTTCCCGGGCAAGGAGAATTCCAGTCGTCGTACGCAAAGCACCGCCACTTCGAGAAACAGAGCCGCAAGGATCAGCAAGTTGGCCGGACCGAGCAGCTCCACCAGGCCCACGGTCAGCGCCGGCCCGGCGAGCGCGCCCGCGCTGCCGCCCGCGGCGATGAAGCCGAACAGGCGCTTGCCCTGCTCGGCGGAAAAGAGGTCGGCCATGAACGACCAGAACACCGACACCACGAACAGGTTGAAGACGCTGATCCAGACGAAGAACACCCTCGCAGCAATTACTTTTTCGATGTCAAACGAAAGCAAAACCCAGAAGGCCGCGAGATTCAATGCGAAGAAGTGATAGACGACCGGGATGAAGCGCCGCCGCGGCAGCCGTGCCACCAGCGCGCCATAGAGCGGCACCGCGGCGAGCATGGTGAAGAAGGTGGCGGTGAACAGCCACTGCAGGTTCTTTACCCCGCCCGCCACGCCCATCTCGTCGCGCAGCGGCCGCAGCACGTAGTAGCCCGCGAGCAGGCAGAAGAAATACGCGAACGACCAGCAGAGAGCGCGCAGCTCGCCCGGGCGGATCAATGTCTTCGGGCCTTGCATCAGCCGGACTCTACCCGCTTGACCCGCGGCGCACGCGGCGCGCATCATGGCTGGAGGGGGAATACAACCATCGTTTCGCGCCGCCGGGTCCTGGGACTCGCGCTGCTGTCGTGCGCGGGCGCCATCGCGCCTGCGCGCGCGCAGACCGAGCGCGTGCGCCGCATCGGCATCCTGGTGCCCGCGACGAACAGTGCCGGAATGATCCCCGAGTTTTCAAGACGCCTGGCTGCTCTCGGCTGGATCGAGGGGCGCAATCTTGCGATCGAGCTGCGCAACGCGCAGACGCAACTCGAACGCCTGCCCGCGCTCGCGAAGGAGCTGGTGGACCTCAAGGCCGACCTGATCATCAGCGTGACCACACCCGCGACGCGCATCGCGATCGCTGCGGCCGGGTCGATCCCGATCGTGTTCACCTGGGTGGGGGACCCGGTGGCAGCCAAGTTCGTCGCCAGCCTGGCGCGCCCCGGCGGCACGGTGACCGGCGTGTCGCAGGTTCAGGCCGACCTGGCGGCGAAACAGCTGGAGTTCCTGAGGGCCGTGGTGCCGGGCCTCGCGCGCGTGGCGCAGCTGTACAACCCGAAGTACGCCGGGGGGCCGATGAACGCGAAGTACGTCGAGGCGGCGGCGCGCGCCGGGATCTCGCTGGTCCGCGTCACGGTCACCAGCGCCGCGGACCTGGAGCCTGCGTTTGCCGAGGCGGCGCGCGAGAAAGCCTCCGCGATGCTGGTCCCCCCCGAGCCGCTGTACGCGGAACAGGGAAAGCGCATCGTGCAGCTCGCGAAGCAGTTCCGCATGGCCTCGGCGGGCCAGTCACGCGAATATGCCGCGGCGGGCGGGCTGATCAGCTACGGGGCGAATTACGCGGATGGCTTCATGCGCATGGCGCCCTATGTGGACAAGATCCTGCGCGGCGCGAGGCCCGCGGACCTGCCGGTGCAGCTCGCGGACCGCTTCGAGCTGGTCGTCAACCGCAAGACCGCGGCGGAGCTCGGGCTCACGATTCCGCAGTCGGTGCTGCTGCAGGCGACGGAGGTGATCGAGTGAGACGGCGCGAGTCGCTGCTCGCGTTGGCGGCGCTCGCGCTCGGTGCGCCGCTCGCGGCGCGCGCGCAGCCCGCACCCGGCAGCCATCGAATCGGCTTCCTCGCGCTGCGCTCGCGCTCGACTGCGGCGAATCCCGACCCCCTCTACGACGCGTTCATGCAGGAAATGCGGGCGCTCGGCTACGTGGAGGGGAAGAACCTCGTCATCGAGTGGCGCTTCGCGGACGGAATGGCGGACCGTCTTCCCGCGCTCGCTTCCGAGCTGGTACGGGCGAAGGTCGAGGTCATCGTCACCCATGGGTCGCCCCCGACCCGTGCCGCGCAGCGTGCAACCAGCCTGATCCCGATCGTCACCGCTGTCATGGGCGCTCCGGTTCGCAGCGGTTTCGCCAAGACCCTGGCGCGGCCCGGGGGCAACGTGACCGGCCTGTCATCGATCAATCTGGATCTGGCCCCGAAGCAAAACGAACTGGTGAGGACCCTGCTGCCCCGGGCCTCGCGCGTTGCTCTTCTGGCAAATCCCGACAACAAGGTTGGCTATGAGGGTCTGGTGAAGGCCCACCAGGAGGCGACGCAGCGCGTGGGCGTGACCAGCCTGTTGGTCGACGCACGCACGCCGGACGAGATCCGGCGCAGCTATGCCGACCTGGCGCGGCAGCGCGCTGACGCCGTGATCGTAGCGGCCGACGCGTTCTTCTTCGGGCAAGGGCGCCTGTTCGCGGAGCTGGGGCTTGCGCACCGGCTGCCGTCGATGTCTTCGTATCGCCAGCACGTACAGGCCGGCGTCCTGATCAGTTACGGCCAGGACGTAGCGGACTACTACCGTCGCGCCGCGGCCTACGTGGACAGGATCCTGAAGGGCGCGAAGCCGGGCGATTTGCCGATCGAGCAGCCGACCAGAATCCACCTCGCGATCAATCGCAAGACCGCCGGGGCGCTCGGTATCACCGTCCCGCAGGAGCTGCTGCTGCGCGCTGACGAGGTGATCGAATGAGGCGGCGCGAGCTGATTCTCGCCGCCGGAGCGTGGGGAGCGCTCGCGAGTGCTCGCGCACGGGCGCAGGCGCCGCGCATGCGGCGCATCGGCGTGGTTCTCTACACCCCCTCGGAAGACTTTCGCCCTCACCTGGCGGAGTTTCGCGCGCGGCTCGCCAGGCTTGGCTGGTCCGAGGGCACGAACCTCGGGATCGAGATCTGGTCCGCGGAGGGCCGCGTCGATCCTCTCTCGGCGCTGGTGCGGCAGGCGGTCGCGCGCAAGGTCGAAGTGATCGTCGTCCAAGGCACGCCCGGCGCGCGCGCAGCCAAGGAGCTCGCCATGGGGATCCCGGTCGTCTTCGCGCAGGTCAGCGATCCTGTCGGAAGCGGCGTCGTGGCGAGCCTCGCGCGACCGGAAGGCCATGTCACCGGCACCTCGCTCCAGATTCTCGAGATTGCGGGCAAGCATATCGAGCTGCTCAAGGCGCTGGTGCCGAAGCTGGAGCGCGTCGCCTGGCTGCACAATCCGGCGCTGGGAAAGATCGACGTCGACGCGTCCGCGCGCTATGCGAGCGCCGCAGCCAGGCTCGGCGTCAGCCTGATGTCGCTGGCCGCGGACAAGGCGGCGGACATCGAGCCGGCCTTCGCCGCCGCTGCGCGCGAGCGAATCCAGGCCATGGTGATCGTTGCAAACCCGATCTATGTCGCCGGGCGAGAACCCATCGTGCGGCTGGCCAGGCAGCACCGGATCGCCACGGTGTTCTCGACCCGCACTTTTGTCGCTGCCGGCGGCCTCGCGAGTTACGGGCCGGATTGGGTGGACGCATTTGCGCGCGCAGCACACTACGTTGACAAGATCCTGCGCGGCGCGAAGCCCGGCGACCTGCCGGTCGAGCAGTCCGACCGCTTTGAGCTGGTGATCAACCGCAGGACCGCGGCGGAGCTCGGGCTGACGATCCCGCAATCCGTGCTAGTGCAGGCGACCGAGGTGATCGAATGAGGCGACGGCTAGTGGTAGTCGTCCTCCCGCTGATGCCGGACCGCGAGCACGGTCACGGCTCCCCCGCCCTCGATTTCGTACAACGCGACATAGCCCGCCGAGCCGAACGGGATCACGAGCTCTCGCAGGAAGGGGTTGTCGCGCCTGACCTTGCGGCAGGAGAAGGGCGAGAACTGCAGCAGCCGGGTTCCTTCCCGGATCGCCGCGAGGGCGCGCTCGGCCGCGCCGAGGTCCTTCTCGAGCAGGAAGTCGTACAGCCGCAGCAGATCCGCCTCTGCCTCGGGCGTGAAGCGGACCTTGTAGCGCCGCACCGCTCAGCGGGCGCGCCGGCGCGCCGCAGCGAGGCGCCGCTCGAGCTTGCGCATCACGTCGGCAAGCGGCATGTACCCGCCGTGCTTCCTTGCCTTCGCACCGCTGGCGAGCCCGCGGGCGATGAAGGCAGCCTGCGCCCTGCGCGCTTCGATGCCGCGCGTGAGCGACTCGAGCACGAACGCGGAAAGCGACTCCCCTTCCTGGAGAACCGCTTCCGCCTCCCGCCGCAGCCGTCCCGAGACGCGCAGCGGTGGAATGGTGTCGCTCTTCATAAGCGCCCTCCGCTTTGCAATGCAAATGCGATGCATTATAGACGAATCGGCGCGTCCCTTGATCGCGCCGACCGGGTGATCGAATGACCGCTTCTATCCGCAAGCCAAGGCGCAGAGCATTCCTGATGGCCTTGAGCGCGGTGCTCTCTGCGCCGCTTACACTTTCCGCGCAGCTGGCTCGGCGTGTGTACCGGATCGGCTATCTCCACCCTGGCTCGGCAGGACCGCGCGAGCGCGAGACGCTCCTCGTCGCCCTACGCGAGCTCGGGTACGTCGAGGGGGAGACGATTGCGTTCGTAACGCGCCTGGCCGAAGGCCACGTCGATCGCCTGCCGGCGCTGGCGGCGGACCTGGCCAGCCAGCCCGTGGACCTGATCGTCGCAGTCTCTCCGATCGCCATCCGGGCCGCTCACCAAGCCACCCGTTCGATTCCCATCGTCATGGGTTGGTGGGGCGGGACGCCCGATCCTGCGAAAGCCGGTGTGGTAGCGAGCCTTGCGCGCCCGGGCGGCAATGTCACCGGCGTCGATATGATGGATGTTGCGCTCGAGGCGAAGCGATTGGAGCTGCTCATTGAAGCAGTGCCGAGGTCGAAGCTCGTCGCGGTACTTTCTTACGGCGGCCGCCGGTTCGAGGAGAACATGGCGGGGGTGCGTGAGAGAGCCCGAGCCCTCGGCGTGCAGCTGCGGATGGTGGAGGTGCCGCATGACGGAATGGAGAGCGCGGCGCGGTCGATCGCCGAATCGCGCGCTGCGGCCGTTCTCGTGCCGAGTCTGCCGCGATCCAGGGAGACCCGCCGGCAGATCATCGATTCGATGGCGCGGCACCGGATCGCGACGATGTTCCAGTTCAATTCGGAGGCAGACGAGGGCGCGATGATGGCCTACGGGCCGACACTGCAGGAGATGGACCGCCAGGTCGCCCGCTATGTCGATCGGATTCTCAAGGGCGCCAGGGCGGGCGACTTGCCGATCGAGCAGCCGACCAAGTTCGAGTTTGTGATCAACCAGAAGACCGCGAAGGCACTAGGCGTCACGATCCCGCAGTCCCTCCTGCTGCGCGCCGACCGGGTGATCGAATGAGACGCCGCGCATTCGTCCTCGCTTCGCTTGCGGCCGCTTGCACGGGAACCACGAGCGCACCGGCGCAGGCAGGCAAGTTAAAGCGCGTGGGCTGGATCGGCGCGGGCGCCGGCTCGAAAGACGAGCCTGACGCCGCGCTGGGGGAGGAGTTCGTCGGCCGGCTGCGGGAGCTGGGCTGGGTCGATGGAAAGACGGTCGAACTCCTGAAGCGCCGCCCCGGGGGCGATCCGGCGCGCGTGGAAGTCATGTTGCGCGAGCTGGTCGCGCAGAAGGTCGATGTTATTTTCGCGCCCTTCGGGCCCCATGCCAGCGCCGCGCGCAAGGTCGCCGGCTCGATTCCCATTGTATTCGCGATCACGAGCGACCCGGTGCGCAGCGGGCTTACGGGGAGCCTTGCGCGCCCGGACCGGAACGCGACCGGGCCGTCGACGATGTTT
>JBFLYF010000170.1:0-6729 GCA_040756795.1 Pseudomonadota bacterium | reverse complement strand
AGCTTCGCCAGCCGCCCCGTTCTCGCCTGCCTGCTCGCCGCGCTCGCCGCGCCCGCGGGGGCGCAGATCCTCGACGACACGCGCGGCCTCGGCGCGCGCGGCGAGGCGGCGCGCCGCGGGGAGATCGACCAGCTGCGCAAGGTCTCGGAGGTCTTCGCGCGCGTCAAGTCCGACTTCGTGGACGCGATCGAGGAGCCGGTGCTCGCCGGGCGCTGCACCGCGGCGATGGACCGCTGGCTGGGCGAGAACGGCCTCGCCGCGGCGATCCCGCCGCCGGCGCCGAGCGCCGATCGCAGCGCCGAGCGCATCGCCCGGTACTGGAAGCGGCTCGCGGAGCTGGCCCGGGGCGAGGCGGATTTCGAGAAGCTGGCCGACGCCTGCCTGCACGGCATGGTCGACCGGCTCGACCGGCGCACCGAGTACCTCGACCGCGAGAAATTCCGCGACCTGGCCGCGGGCGCGCGCGGCACGGCCGGAAGCGGCGTGGAGCCGCCGGTGAAATCGCGCCTGCTGGAGGGCGGCGTGCTGTACCTGCGGCTCTCGCAGTTCAGCGAGCGCGCGCTCGAGGATTTCTACGAGGCGCTGCGGGGCGCGGCCGCGCGCCTCGCCGGCATCGTGCTCGATCTGCGCGGCAACCCGGGAGGTCTGTTCCACAGCTGCATCGGCGTGTCGGCCGCCTTCCTGCCCGAGACGGCGCTGGTGGTGGAGACGAAGGGCCGCGCGCGCGACAGCACGGCGCGCTACTCCGCGCGAGCGCAGGACTACCGCCGAAGCGGCTACGGCCGGCCGGTCTTCGAGTTGCGCGAAGACCTGCGCGCCGCGCCGCTCGTGGTGCTCGTCAACCGCCGCTCGGCGGCCTGCTCGGAGATCGTCGCCGCCGCGATGCAGGACCACAAGCGCGCCAAAGTGGTGGGCGAGAAGACCTTCGGCCTGGGAACGGTGCAGACCGTCATCCCGCTCGGCGGCAGCGAGGCGCTGCGGCTCACCACCGCGCGCTTCTACCGGCCCAGCGGCGAGCCGATCGAGGAAAAAGCGGTGACGCCCGATGTCCAGGTCGAGCACCCCGAACGCTTCCGCGGCTACGGCGAGCCGCAGGACCCGGGGCTTCCGGCCGCGCTCAAAGCTCTCGGCGGGCGCTAGCCCGCGGTCTGGCCGTCTTCGATCGCGTTGGCGACCTCGTCGCAGACGTCGGCGAGCTCGAGCAGCTCCTGGCGCGCGAACTCGTCCTGCGCGTCCTCGGCGAGGGCGCGGTACCGGACGGCCTGGTCCCGCAGGTAGTCGTCGAACAGCATGCGCCGCTCCCTGGTTGGCACCACCGCAACGAATGCAAGCGTAGGCCAGCCGTCGCCGGAACGGGTTGATCTGCCTCAAATAGCCCTGTCTCCGCTCGGGTAATTTTGTGCCCACAGTGCAGGTCACCGGCCAGGTCCTTGAGGACACCAGCTTCGAGATCGTGACGCGGCAGGACTTCTCCGACGTCACGTACCTCCTCGAAGTGCGCCACCCGCAGCTCGCGCGCGCCGCGCGGCCCGGGCAGTTCGTCATCGTCATGTCGCACGCCGAGGGCGAGCGCATCCCGCTCACCATCGCCGACTTCGACCGCGAGCGGGGCACCGTGACGCTCGTCATCCAGGCGGTGGGCAAGACCACGCGCGAGATGCAGCGCGATTGCAGGGTCGGCACGCGCCTCCACGGCATGGTGGGCCCGATGGGCGTGCCGAGCAGGATCGGCGGCAAGAAGAAGGTGGTGTGCGTGGGCGGGGGCCTGGGCGTCGCGCCGATCTATCCGCAGGCGCGCGCCTGGAAGGAAAGCGGCGCCTACGTGATCGGCATCGTGGGGTTCCGCACCAAGGCCCTGGAATTCTGGAACGACAAGTTCCGCGCCTGCTGCGACGAATTCATCGTGTGCACCGACGACGGCTCGGACGGCATCAAGGGCCTGGTCACCGAGGGCATCCGGCAGGCGCTCGCGAAGCACGACGACATCGAGGAGCTGGTGGCGATCGGGCCGCCGGTGATGATGAGGGGCTGCGCCGAGGCGACGCGCGCGCGCGGCATTCCCACGCTGGTGAGCTTGAACCCCGTGATGGTGGACGGCACCGGGATGTGCGGCGGCTGCCGCGTGAAGATCGGCGACAGCGTCAAGTTCGCCTGCGTGGACGGCCCGGACTTCGACGGCCACCGGGTGGACTTCGAGGATCTCACGGCGCGCCTCGCGCGCTACAGGCCCGAGGAAAAGGCGGCGCTCGAGCGCTGGCAGGAAGCCTGCCGGCTGGAAGGGCGCAAGGCCTAGACGACGATGGCCGCGAAGAAGAAGACCATCCGCACCATCCCGCAGGAGCGCACGCCGATGCCGGAGCAGGCGCCGGCCGAGCGCGCGAAGAACTTCACCGAGGTCGCCTGCGGCTACCGGCTGGAGGACGCGCAGCGCGAGGCCGAGCGCTGCCTGCTGTGCGCGGACGAGCCCTGCGTGCGCGGCTGCCCGGTGGAGATCGACATCCCCGAGTTCATCGCCAGGATCTCGGCCAAGGACTACCGCGGCGCCTACGACGTCATCACCGACACGAACCTGCTGCCCGCGATCTGCGGCCGCGTCTGCCCGCAGGAGACGCAGTGCGAGGGCGTGTGCACCGTGGGCGACACCCTCGCGCCGGTGGCGATCGGGCGCCTGGAGCGCTGGGTGGGCGACATGGCGATCGCCGAGGGCTGGGCGAACATTCCCGAGATCGAGCCGAACGGCTTCAGGGTCGGCATCGTGGGCTCCGGGCCCGCGGGCATGGCCTGCGCCGCCGACATGGCGAAAGCGGGCTGCGACGTCACGGTGTTCGAGGCCTTCCACCAGCCGGGCGGCGTGCTGCGCTACGGCATCCCGGACTTCAGGCTGCCGAACGAGGTGATCGACGCGGAGATCGCGAAGCTCGCGCGCCTCGGGATCAAGTTCCGCTGCAACACGCTCGTAGGCAGGCTCTTCACCATCGAGCAGATGATCGAGGAGATGGGGTTCGACGCGGTGTTCATCGGCACCGGCGCGGGCTACCCCAGCTTCATGGGCATCCCGGGCGAGTCGCTGAACGGCGTGCTCTCGGCCAATGAATTGCTCACGCGCTGCAACCTGATGCGCGCGCGCGAGTTCCCCGCGTACGACACGCCGATCGACCTCGGCAAGCGAGTCGCCGTGATTGGCGCGGGCAACACCGCGATGGACGCGATGCGCGTGGCGCTGCGCTTGGGCGCGCAGAAGGTGTATTGCGTCTACCGCCGCACCAAGGCCGAAGCCCCGGCGCGCGCCGAAGAGATCCACCACGCCGAAGAGGAAGGCATCGAGTTCCACTGGCTCACCAGCCCCGTGGAGATCCTCGAGGGCGAGGGCAAGCGCGTGCGCGGCATGCGCTGCCAGAAGATGGAATTGGGCGAGCCCGACGCCTCGGGGCGGCGGCGCCCGGTGCCGGTGGCGGGGAGCGAGTTCGAGTTCGAGTGCGACCAGGTGGTGTTCGCGATCGGCACCAACGCCAACCCGATCCTCGGCCAGACCTCGAAGCTCGCGCTCGACAAGCGCGGCTACATCGCCGCCGACGACGCGCTCGCCACCTCGATCCTCGGCGTCTACGCGGGCGGCGACATCGTCACCGGCGCGGCGACGGTCATCGAGGCGATGGGCGCGGGCAGGAAGGCCGCGCGCGCCATGAAGGCCTACCTCGGGCTGCGCGACAGCGACGTGGTCTATGCGCCGCCGGCGTCGAGTTCGGATTTGCTCTTCGGTTTTGGGCCGGGTGAACGAAATTACGCGAGGGTCAGGGCATGAATCAGGAAGTTCTGGAAAAACCCGCGCGCAAGAAAAAGGCGGTGCAAACCGTCAGCGAGCACATCGTCGAGATCGTCAGCGACTCGGGCGAGGGCGCGCAGCGCTGCGGCCAGTCGCTCGGCGCGATCGGCGCGAAATCCGGCAACGGCGTCTGGACCGTGGAGATCATCCCGGCCGAGATCCAGCCCCCGGCGCGCAGCGTCGCGGGCGCGAGCGGCAACCGCGTGCGCCTCGGCTCCGGTCGCATCACCAACGGCGGCGACGAGGCGGACCTGGTGGTGGCGTTCAACGAGCAGGTGCTGCTCGGGCGCGTGCGAGCGGGAGAATTGAAGCGCGGGTGCGTCATTTTGCTGGAGAGCATGTGGGGCGAGGACCGCGACCCGAAGATCGCAGCCACCTACAAGGAGACGCGCGACGAGCTGAAATCCGACGGCTACCGCGTGATCGAGATCCCGATGGAGCGGGAGTGCCGCAAGCTCGTCGCCGACGCGCGCCGCGGCAAGAACATGTTCGTGCTCGGCATGCTGTGCAACCTCTACAGCCTGGACGTGAAGCTCGCGCGCGAGCAGGTCGCGATCACCTTCGGCAAGAAGGAAGCGAAGATCGTGGAGACCAACGTCCAGCTCCTGGAGGCCGGCTGGGCGTGGGCGGAGGCGAACCTCGATTTCGGCTTCCGCATCCCGGCCACGCGCGCCACCGAGCCGCAGATCGTGGTCAACGGCAACACCGCGATCGCGCTCGGCGTGCTCGCCTCGGGCATGGAGATCTGCGCCATGTACCCGATCACGCCGGCGACCTCGGCCTCGCACTACCTCTCGGACGTGTTCGAGAAGGTGGGCGGCATGGTGCACCAGGCCGAGGACGAGATCGCGGCCTGCGCCTTCGCCATCGGCGCCTCCTACGCCGGCAAGTGCGCGGTGACGATCACCTCCGGCCCCGGCTACTCGCTCAAGCAGGAAGGCATCGGCCTCGCGGTGATGGCCGAGATCCCGCTCGTGGTGGTGAACGTGCAGCGCGGCGGCCCCTCCACCGGCCAGCCGACCAAGCCCGAGCAGGGCGACCTGCTCGCCACGATCTTCGGCAGCCACGGCGACGCGCCCAAGGTGGTGCTGGCGACGAGCTCGATCGAGGACTGCTTCTACGCCATGATCACGGCGCGCAAGATCGCCGAGACCTTCAACATGGTGGTGGTGGTGCTCTCGGATGCGAGCCTTGCCACCGCGCAGCAGCCGTTTCCGCGCCCGCAGTTCAGCGAGGACTGGCTCGCCCCGCCCGTGGACCAGAGCGCGGTGGCGCCGGGGGCGCGGCCCTACGACTGGGACGCGGCGAGCGGCCTGTTCCGCCGCTTCATCCCGGGGCAGCCGGGCGGGATGCACGCGCTGACGGGCCTCGCGCACGACCGCGACAGCCACGTCGCCTACGACCCGGAGATCAACGAGGAAGGCATGCGCTACCGCAGCCTCAAGCTCGCCGCGCTGCAGAAGACGCTCCGCTGCCCGAAGGTGTTCGGCGACCCGGAAGGCGAGCTGCTCGCGGTGGGCTGGGGCAGCACCAAGGGCGCGATCGAGGAGGCGGTGGCGCGGCTGCGCGCCGAGGGGCGCAAGGTTTCGTCGCTCCACCTCGAGTTCATCCAGCCCATGCCCTCGGGCATCGGCGAGATCCTGAAGCGCTTCGAGCGGGCGATGACGATCGAGGCGAACTGGTCCGACAGCACCGGGGACGCGCTGATCGACGCCGAGAACCGGCGCTACTCGGCGCTCGCGCTGCTCCTGCGCTCGCGCACTCTGGTGGACGTGGATTGCTGGAGCGAGGTGCGCGGCCGGCCGATCAAGCCGGGCAGCGTCTGCGAGGCGCTGCGCGCGAAACTGGCCGAAAAGGAACGCGCGCGATGACGATCGACGCCACGACCTGCCTCCTCAGGCTCTACGAGGAGCACCACGCCCTCGAGGACTACCAGAGCGGCGTGCCGCGCTGGTGCTCGGGCTGCGGCGACAACGCGATCCTCACCGCGGTGCAGAAGCTGTGCCGCGACCAGGACCTCGCGCCCGAGAGGACGGTGTTCGTCTCGGGCATCGGCTGCTCGAGCCGCTTCCCGCACTACATGAACACCTACGGCTTCCACGGCATCCACGGCCGCGCGCTGCCGATCGCCGAGGGCGTGAAGATGGCGCGGCCCGAGCTCACGGTGTTCGTCAACACCGGCGACGGCGACTGCTGCTCGATCGGCGCGGCGCACTGGGTGCACGCGGTGCGCTACAACATGAACCTGACCATGCTGCTGCACGACAACCACGTCTACGGCCTCACCAAGAAGCAGGCCTCGCCCACCTCGCCGCTCGGCATGAAGTCGAACACCACGCCGCGCGGCGCGTACCTGCGGGCGCTCAACCCGCTCACCGTGACGCTCGGCATCCAGAACGTCTCGTTCGTCGCGCAGGCGGTGGACTGGATCCCGGAGCTGCTCTACGAGATCGTCGCCGCGGCCTGGCGCCACAAGGGCTTCTCGTTCGTGCGCATCCTGCAGCGCTGCCCCGAGTACCTGCCGAAGATGTTCGATCCCTGGCTGCACGACCCCAACCGCACGCTGCTGCTGCACCATGAAAAGGGCCTGAAGATCGGGGCGGGCACGGCCAAGGTCTACAAGAACCAGCGCGCGCACGACCCCTCCAACATCCACGCCGCGCGCGAGGTCGCCTCGCTCGAGGACCCGATCCCGGTGGGGATCCTTTTCCACGACCCGAGCGTGCCCTGCTACGAGGAGGTGCGCCACGCGGGCGAGCTGCACACGCCCGGGCAGGTGAGGAAGGGCCTCGAAGCCGAGCTCGACAAGTACACCATCTGGCCGGCGGCCGCATGAAAGCCATGGACGTCGCGCCGCAGCTGCAGCAGCAGGTCGTCTTCCATCTCACCGGCCGGCGCGCCGGCCC
>JBFLYF010000017.1:0-18909 GCA_040756795.1 Pseudomonadota bacterium | reverse complement strand
GGCGCGGCGACGTGCTCTGGCGCCACGAGCGCGGCAAGCGCCGCGGTTAGAATCCGCGCATGCCCGCCCCGCGCCCGGTCCGCGCCCTCGTCTTCGACGTCTTCGGCACGGTGGTCGACTGGCGCGGCTCGATCCTCCGCGAGTGCCGCGCGCTCGGCCGCGCGCGCCGCATCGCCGCCGACTGGGAGGCATTCGCCGACGCCTGGCGCGCGGGCTACCGGCCGGCGATGGCGCGCGTGCGCTCGGGCGAGCTGCCGTGGATGTCGATCGACCAGCTGCACCGCATGATCCTGGACGAGCTGCTCGCGCGCTTCGACGTCGTCGGGCTGACCGAGCCGGAAGTGGATCACCTGAACCGCGCCTGGCACCGGCTCGACCCCTGGCCCGACGCGCGCCGCGGCCTCGCGCTGCTCAAGCGCCGCTACGTGATCGGGACGCTCTCCAACGGCAACATGGCGCTGCTCGTCGACATGGCGAAGCGCGCGCGCCTGCCGTGGGATTGCGTCCTGTCGGCGGAGCTCTTCCGCCACTACAAGCCCGACCCCGAGAGCTACCTCGGCGCCGCCGCGCTGCTGGGGCTGGAGCCCGCCGAGGTGATGATGGTCGCCGCGCACAAGGACGACCTGCGCGCCGCCGCGGCCTGCGGCCTCGCCACCGCGTTCGTGCGCCGGCCGCGCGAGCACGGGCCCAAGGTGAAGCCCGATCTCGCGCCGGAGCGGGATTTCGACGTCAACGCCAGGGACTTCGTGGACCTCGCGAGAAAGCTCGCGCCGTGAGCGCCGGCGGCGCGCGCGCGCATGCGCACGACAGGACGACGCGCCACCGCATCCTGATCGTGGACGACGAGGAGTCGATGCGCCTGTTCCTGGCGCGCATCCTGGGGAGCGCGCTCAAGCTCGAGGTCAATCTGGCCGGCACCTGCGAGCAGGCGCTGCGCCTCGCGGGCAACTACGCCTACGACGCGATCCTGCTCGACCTGCTGATGCCGGGCGTGGGCGGGTTCGAAGTGCTGCGCGAGATCCGTGCCGGCTCGCCCAACGTCGCCACGCCGGTGATCATCGTCTCGGTGCTCGCCGACGAGGCGACGCGCGAGCGCTGCATGCGCGCCGGCGCCAACGCCTACATCGTCAAGCCGCCCGAGCGCCAGGCGCTCATCGCGACCGTCAGGGCGCAGATCGCGGGGCGCGGGCGGCCGAAGGCCAGGGGCAGATGAGGCCGTCCGGGGCGCGGCAGGTGCTGATCGTCGACGACGAGGAGTCGATGCGGCTGCTGCTCGGCCGCTACGTGGGATCGCTTCCCGGGACCGAGATCACGCTCGCCGGCGGCTGCGAGGAAGCGCTGCGCCTCACCCGCGACCGCAGCTTCGACCTGATCCTGCTCGACCTGCTGATGCCGGGGATCGGCGGCATCGAGGTCCTCAGCCGGATTCGCGCCGGCTCGCTGAACGCGGCCACGCCGGTGATCATCGTGTCGGTCATGGCGGACCCGGACACGAAGAACGTGTGCAAGGCGCTCGGCATCGACGACTACATCGTCAAGCCGGTCGAGCGCGAGTCCCTGCTCGCCGCGGTCAGGGCGCGGATCGGGGCACGGGCGAACTGACCGACGGAGGGGATCGACCATGGCGGAAATCAGCATCGAGAACGTGCAGGCGCTCGGCAAGCCGCTCGGGCAGTACTCGCACCTGGCGCGCGTCAGGGGCGCCGCGGAGACGCTCTACATCGCCGGCATGGTCGCGGCCGGCGAGAGCTTCGACGAGCAGTGCGGCGGCGCCTTCGCGCAGATCGAGGCGGCGCTCAAGCACTGCGGCGCGGGCTGGAAGAACGTCGCGCAGTTCACCACCTACCTGGTGCACTCGCAGGACATCCCGAAGTTCATGGCCTGGCGGCTGCGCGAGTTCCCGCGCATGTTTCCCGACGGCAAGTACCCGCCCAACACCCTGCTCGTCATCGACCGCCTGGTGCAGGAGCAGTTCCTGATCGAGGTGCAGACGATCGCGGTTCTCTAGGCCTTCTGCTCTTCGGCCTGGAACGCTTCCTCGCGCTTCTTGCGCAGCGCCGGCAGCGCGATGATGGCGAGCAGGATCGCCGAGGCGATGAGGAAGCCGAGGCTGATCGGCTTGTCGGGGCTGACGAACACGGTCGGGTCGCCGCGCGACAGCAGCATCGCCCGGCGCAGGTTCTCCTCCATCAGCGGCCCGAGGATGAAGCCGAGGATGAGCGGCGCGGGCTCGCACTCGAGCTTGACGCAGACGTAGCCGAGCAGGCCGAACAGCGCCATCAGGAAGCAGTCGAACGGCTGGTTGGAGATCGAGAACACGCCCACCGCCATGAAGAGCAGGATCGAGGGATACAGCCACCGGTACGGCACGGTGAGCAGCTTGATCCACATGCCGATCAGGGGCAGGTTGAGCACCACCAGCATCAGGTTGCCCACCCACATCGAGGCGATCATCCCCCAGAACAGCTGCGGCCGCTCGGTCATCACCTGCGGCCCGGGCGCGATGCCCTGGATCATCATGGCGCCGATCATCAGCGCCATCACCGCGTTGCCGGGAATGCCGAGCGTGAGCAGCGGGATGAACGAGGTCTGCGCGCCGGCGTTGTTGGCCGACTCGGGCGCGGCCACGCCCTCGATCGCGCCCTTGCCGAACTCGTGCGAGTATTTCGAGACCTTCTTCTCCAGCGTGTAGGCGCCGAAGGACGCGAGCAGCGCCCCGCCGCCCGGCAGGATGCCGAGCGCCGAGCCGAACGCGGTGCCGCGCAGGGTCGGCGCGATGATGCGCTTGAAGTCTTCCCTGGTCGGCCAGAGGTTGCCGACCTTCTTGGTGAAGATCTCGCGGTGCTCCTTCTGCTCCAGGTTGCCGATGATCTCGGCGATGCCGAACATGCCCATCGCCACGGTGACGAAGCCGATGCCGTCGGCCATCTCCGGGATGCCGAAGGCGAAGCGCAGCACGCCCGAGTTGACGTCCGTGCCGACCAGCCCCAGCAGCAGGCCGAGGATCACCATGGCGATCGCCTTGACGAGCGAGCCGTGCGCCAGCACCACGGCGGACACCAGCCCGAGCACCATGAGCGAAAAGTACTCCGCGGGGCCGAACTTGAGCGCGACTTCCGCGAGCGGCGGCGCGAACATCGCCACCACCAGCGTCGCCACGCAGCCGGCGAAGAACGAGCCGAGCGCCGCGGTGGCGAGCGCGGGCCCCGCCCTGCCGCGGCGCGCCATCTGGTAGCCGTCGAGGCAGGTGACGACCGAGGCGGCTTCCCCGGGGATGTTGACGAGGATGGCGGTGGTCGAGCCGCCGTACTGCGCGCCGTAGTAGATGCCGGCGAGCATGATGAGCGCCGCCACCGGCGAGAGCGTGAACGTCACCGGCAGCAGCATGGCGATCGTCGCCACCGGCCCGATGCCCGGCAGCACGCCGATCAGCGTGCCGAGCAGCACGCCGATCAGGCACATGACGATGTTGAACGGGATGTTGCCGAGCGCGAAGCCCGCGATGGTGATCGTCTGCAGCTTGAAGACCTCGGCGAAACCGATTCCGAGGTTGGTGAAGATGCCTTCCATCGCGCGCGGCTACTGGATCGGGCAGCGATCGATGAAGGCCGGGCAGACCGGGAAAGGCAGAGTCAGCGCCTTGACGAACACCAGCACCGAGAAGACCACCAGGATCGCGGCGAGGATCGCGACCTCCTTCGCCTTGAACCCGTGCCCGCCGAAGGCGCCGATGAAAACCAGCAGCACCGCGGAAAGCACCAGGCCCAGGGGCTTGAGCAGGTAGGCGAACGCCAGGCTGCAGGCGAGGATCAGCGTCAGCGCCTTGGCGTTGGGGCGGAACAGGATCGCGAGCACCGAGATCACCAGCGCCGAGCCGAGCATGGCGTAGTCGTGGGAGACCTTCAGCCACTTCGCGAGATACGTCATCACGACGAACACGCCGACCGCCACCGCGAGGTCGACGATGTTGAAGGGCAGCCGCACCGCCGCGGCCGCGCCCACGATCTGCGAGACGTACGCGCGGAAAAAGACGATCGCGCCGAGCGCCGCGAGCATGCCGCCGAGCACCACCGGGAAGTACGCCGGGCCCATGCGGACCGCCGAACCCATCTGGTAGCCCGGGATCAGCTTCTCGCCCCAGAGCCTGTCGATGAACTCGGGCGTCCCCAAGGCGACCACCATGAAGGCGAGGCCGAAAGCCATGAACATCAGCCCGGCCCAGAAGTCCTTCGGATTCCGGATCGTCATCCCGCCTCCTCCGCGCGCGAGTGTAGCATGCGCTCCATGAGGACATGGCTCGCCCGAGGGCGCTTCTTGCCTCTCGCGGGCGCGTTTTTTCTCGCGCTCGCTTTTCTGGCAGGCTGCAGTCAGAAAGCGAAGCTGCCGGCGCTGCCGGCCGACGCGGTGCTGCTCGCGTTCGGCGACAGCCTCACCTACGGCACCGGCGCGAGCGAGGCGGAAAGCTATCCGGCGCAGCTCGCGCAGCTGATCGGCCGGCGCGTGGTGCGCGAAGGCGTGCCGGGCGAAGTCACCGCCGCGGGCCTGGCGCGCCTGCCGGCGGTGCTCGAATATCACCGTCCCAGGCTGCTGCTGCTGTGCCACGGCGGCAACGACTTCCTGCACCGCCAGCCCAAGGCGCAGGCGGCGGAGAACCTGCGCGCGATGATCCGCCTCGCGAAGAACCGCGGCATCGAGGTGCTGCTCATCGGCACGCCGGAGCCCGGCTTCACCCTCACCCCGCCGGCGTTCTATGCCGAGATCGCGAAGGAATTCGACCTGCCCTACGAGGGCGAGGTGATCGGCAAGATCCTGCGCGACTCGACGCTCAAGTCCGACCAGATCCATCCCAACGCGCAGGGCTACCGGCTGATCGCCGAGCGCGTCGCCGAGCTGCTCAGGAAGTCCGGCGCGGTCTGAATTCGATATCCCCGAAGTAGGATTCGGCGGTTTCTCCGGTGTTGTCCGTGTCCGCGGCGACGATCACGCCATTCACGATCGGCGGCTCGGCGCCGAAGGCGCGCCGGTAGTCCGCCGCGACGTCGCGCTCGAGCGTCACCCAGCGGCCGAGCCGCGCCGCACCGCTCTCGGCGACCACCATGCGCACGCGATCGGTGTAGGCATTGGGCGCCATCGTATCGACGGGAAGACGGGCGTCCCAGACGTAGCACAGGGCGGCGAGCGGCACGCGCCCGCCCCAGACGGCGCGCGCGAACGCGAGCTTCATGCGCGTGCCCAGGTCGAGCGTCGCCGGGTCAAGGTCGAAGGTGACATAGAGGCGCGCCGGAAAGTCGTCGCCCGCCTTGCTCGCCATGTCGCTTTTCGCGACGAGCCTCATCACTTTCCAGCGCCAGGCGAGCAGGGGGTGGGCGCGCGGGTCCACGCGCAGCGCGCGCACCATGCCCGAGGTCGAGGCGTTCGCGCGCGCGCGCAGCACCGTTCGCCCCTCGTCCTCCACCGGGGCGTACTCGGTGTGCCGCGGCTGGCTGGGGAACGCGTATGGCTCGAGCCATTCCGGCAGCGGCGCGCCGGGCTTGAGCGATGAGAAGGGCATCGCCTGGACCGCGGCTTGCGCCTCGGCCCGCCGCCACAGGAAGCAACCCAGGCAAAAGGCGAGAAAGCGCCGCCGCGAGCTCAAAGCAGCTTCTCGCGTCTCAGCCGCGCCACATCCCCCGGACGGTCCACGTCCCAGAGCGTGCGCAGCTCCTTCCAGCGCCAGCCGAGGCGCTCGAGGCGCCGCCGCGTCTGCGCGAGCACCGAGCGCCCGCCCCAGTCGATGCCCTCGAACAGGCGCCGCGAGTTGCGCGCGAGCCCGATCAGCGCGTAGCCGCCGTCCTCGGCGGGCAGCAGCACCGCGTCCATGCCGCCGCGCAGGGCGCGCGCCGCGGCGCGCAGGTCCGCGGGCTCGAGCGCCGGGCAGTCGCTGCCGATCAGGATTGCGCTCGCGTGGTTCTTCAGGACGAGCGTAAAGGCCCGGTGCATGCGTTCGCCGAGGCTTCCGGGACCTTGCGAACGCAATTGATATCCGGCGGGCCGGTTCCGGAGCGTCCCCGACAGGAAAAGCCACTTCGAGCCGAACCCCGCCGACCTCCCCGTGCGAAGCGTCTTCGCGATCATCCGTTCGTAAAGGCGCGCAGCCCCCTTCTCGCCCAGCAGCGGCGCGAGGCGCGTCTTGACGCGGCCCGGAACCGGGGCGCGCGCGAAGACGACGAGCGCCGCCTCAGGACTTGCCCGCGTAGCGCCGCGCAAGCTCGTCCGGCGCCGCGCCGAGAGAGTAGGCGAGGCGCAGCCGCCACATGAGGAGCACCGTGCGCAGCACGCCACCGCGCTCCCAGCGCCTGCCCGAGGTGCGGACCCTGGCGCGCAGGCAGGCGGGCGGCGAGCGCCGCCGCATCGCCTTGCTGAAGGCGATGTCCTCCATCAGGGCCATGTCGGGAAAGCCCCTGAAGTCGGCGCGGCGCACGAAGATCGCCTGGTCGCCGGTGGCGATGCCCGTGAGGCGCGAGCGCCAGTTCATGAAGAACGCGACGACCGCGAGCAGCCGAGATCCGCCTTCGATCGAAACATCGAAGCGGCCCCACGGTTTTTCTTTCAGGGCATCGGAAACCAGACGATCGGCAGCGTCGGGAAGAACCGTATCGGCGTGAAGGAACAACAACCCCTCGCCGCTCGCCGCCGCAGCGCCGGCGTTCATCTGGCGCGCGCGGCCGCGCGGCGCAATGATCACCCGGTCGGCGAGCGGCTCCGCGAGGCTGCGGCTCGCGTCCTCGCTGCCGCCGTCGGCGACGATCACCTCGTGGCCGCGCGCGCGCAAGGGCGCGAGCGCGGTCAGAGTGCGCACGATCACCGTGGCCTCATCCAGCACCGGAACGATGATCGACAGCTTCATGGCCTGGCGTCGTTCAGCGTCCAGTCGTAGTCGAGGTGCCCGATCGGCGCCTTGCCTTCCGCAATCAGCTTCCGCTGCGCCGGTTCGTCTGCGAGCAGCTTCGCGTACCTGGCGAAATACCGCGCGCGCGGCCCGAAATCCTCTCCGTACCAGTCGAAGATCTTCGACACATCGAGCCGACCGCCCGCAAAACGATTGCGGCCGCGGTCGGAGAGGAAGCGCGCCGCCTGCTCCTCCAGCTGGCGCTCGAGCTTCTCGGCGACATAGGCTTCCTCGCGCAGCATCGGACAGCCTATCGAGGCGCAGTTGAGCGCGTAGTGCACGCGCGGCTCGTCGTAGGCGCCTTTCTTGCGCAGGGTTTCGTGCTCGATGGCGTCGAGGCTGAACTTGCGGCCGAGCAGCGTGAAGAACCCGTCCTTGAACGGGTTGCCGAAGATCTTGCCGAAGTCCCAGATCGACCTGATGTCCGGGTAGCGCGTCAAGATCTTCTCCACCGTGAAGGCGTTATAGGCGTTGATGAGGAACGCCATTCTCTGGGCCTTGCTCCAGGAATCGAATTCTTCCTGTCTTACTCTCGAAAGACCTTCGAGATAACCCTTCAAGGCGTCCCTGTCCGTCGCCATTCCGGCATAGCGCGTCTGCGACGCCTTGCCGCCGGAGATCAGGACGACGTGCCGCTTGAGCAGTGCGTCCCAGGTCTTGTGCGAATGATCGAACCCCTGGGCAAGAGCCGATCCCGAGAAAAGCAGCAGAAAGAGAAGCCTGATCATCCTCTCATCCAGGCGTGGAACCGCTCCACCTGCCTGAGCAGACCCTGCGGCGCGTGCGCCTTCTTCCACGCGCCGGCGGCGTATTTGTTGGCCTCTGCGAGCGTAGGATAGATGTGGATGGTGCCGAGGATCTTGTTCATGCCGAAGCCGTGCCGCATCGCGGCGATGTACTCGGCGATCAGGTCGCCGGCGTGCGCGCCGGCGATCGTCGCTCCGATGATCCGATCCTTGCCCGGCACGGTCAGCACCTTGACGACGCCGTGCGCCTCCTCGTCGGCGATGGCGCGATCCAGGTCGTCGATGCCGTAGACCGTCACCTCGTAGGGAATGTTCCGTTCCTTCGCCTCGAGCTCGTTCAACCCCACCCGCGCCACTTCCGGGTCGGTGAACGTCGCCCAGGGGATCACCGAGTAGTCGGCGCGGAACTTCTTGACCGATCCGAAGAGCGCGTTGACCGCCGCGTACCACGCCTGGTGCGACGCGGTGTGCGTGAACTGGTAGGGGCCGGCGACGTCGCCGCACGCGTAGATGTTGGGGTAGATCGTCTGCAGGAACTCGTTGGTCTGCACGGTGCGCGCCCGGGTGAGCGGGACGCCCAGCTCCTCGAGGCCGTAGCCCTCGGTGCGCGCGACGCGGCCGACGGCGCAGAGCAGCGCGTCGAATTCGATGCGCGCTTCCCCGCCGCCGGCCTCGCACACGAGCACTTTCTGCGCGCCATCGAGCACAAACTGCTTGGCCTTGTGGCCGGTGCGCACATCGATGCCCTCCGCGCGGAAGCGCCCGGCGAGCATTTCCGAGAATTCGGGATCCTCGCGCGGCAGGATGCGCGGCAGCATCTCGACCTGCGTCACCTTCGAGCCGAGCCGCGCGAAGGCCTGCGCAAGCTCCGAGCCGATCGGCCCGCCGCCCAGCACCAGCAGCCGCGGCGGCAGCTCGCGCAACCCCCAGACGTTCTCCGAGGTCAGGCAGTCCATCTTCTCGATCCCCGGGATCGGCGGGATGAAGGGACGCGCGCCCGCCGCGATGACGATCGCGCGCGTGGTCAGCGTGCGTTTTCCGCCTCCCGCCTCTGCGATTTCGACGCTCCAGGGCGAGACGATTCTTGCTTCCCCCTGCAGGCATTCGACGCCCAGCCCGGCATACCGCTCGACGGAATCGTGCGGCTCGACCGTCCGGATCACGCGCTGCACCCGCTCCATGACCTCGGCGAAGTCGAAATCGGGCCGCATCTTCTTCAGCCCGTATTTTTCCGAGTTCCGTATCTGCGAAACGATCTTGGCGGACCTGAGCAGCGCCTTCGAGGGAACACAGCCCGTGTTCAGGCAGTCGCCGCCCATGCGGTGCTTCTCCACCAGGGTGACCCTGGCCTTCACCGCGGCGCCGATCAGCGCCGAGACGAGCCCCGCGGAGCCCGCGCCGATGACCACGAGGTTGCGGTCGAACTTCGCCGGCTTCGCGCCGGCCCAGCGCGCGTAGACGCGGCGCGCCTTGACGGCATCCACGGCCTTCTTTGCGATCAGGGGGAAGAAGCCCAGCAGCAGAAAGGCAATCCACAGTTCCGGCTTCAGGATTCCGGCCGCCGACTGGATCGCCGCGAGCTGCGTTCCCGCGTTCACGTAGACCAGCGTGCCGGCGAGCATGCCGAGCTGGCTCACCCAGTAGAAGCGCCAGGCGCGGATCGGCGTCAGCCCCATCGCCAGGTTGATGGCGAAGAACGGCACCGCGGGGATCAGCCGCAGCGTGAAAAGGTAGAAGCCGCCCTCGCGCTCGATGCCTTCGTTGATCGGCCGCAGGTGGCGCGCGAACTTCTCCTGCACCCAGTCGCGCAGCAGGAAGCGCGAGGCGAGGAAGGCGAGCGTCGCGCCGACCGAGGAGGCGAACGACACGATCACCGTCCCCCACAGCAGCCCGAAGATCGCGCCGCCGATCAGCGTCAGCGGCACGGCGCCGGGCAGCGACAGTCCCGTGATGAAGACATACAGGACGAAATAGCCGCCCGCGACCTCGAGCGGGTTCATCCGGTAGTAGTCCTGCGCGGCGGACAGCTGCGACTTGACGGACTCGAAGCTGAGGACCCTGTGGCCGCCGAGCGCGAAGAACGCGGCGAGCGCCGCGGCGATCGCCGCCAGCGCGAGCAGCCTGGAGCGGCTCATGCCGCGCGCCGCGCGAGCGGCAGCTCGTAGGCCGGCCCGTGCGCGAGCCGCCCGTGGTACGACGCATGGGCGTCCGAGCCCGCGGGCCACAGGCGCTCGAATCGGCGCAGGAAGGCGCCATGGTCGTAGCGCAGCGCGTGAGCCTCCACGTGCAGCCGCCCGGCGCGGGCCGCGTACAGCGCGCGCAGGCGCGGGCGAACTGAAATACGCGTCGCGAGGCCGAATCGCGTGCCGCGGAAGTTCGGCATCCCCGCGGCACCGTTGTTGACGACGATCCCGCCGCCGTCGAAGGACTGCAGCACGGGCAGGCAGGTGTGGCTCGCGGCGAACACGCGCACGCCGGCGGCGGCGAGCGAGCGCCGCGCCGCCTCCCGACCCGGCGCCGTCGCCAGGACCTCCTGCGAGAAGCCCCAGCCCGCGAGCGACTCGGCGTCGCCGTGCACGATGCCGATCCTCTCGCCCGCCACCTCCGCGACGAGGTGCATCGGGAGGGCCCTGAGCGCCTGCAGCTCCGCCGGGGGCGCTTGCGCCCTCAGCCGCTCGATGATCCGGTTCGAGTGCTCCACGACCTCGTCGCTCACGAAATCCGGGTAGGCGCAGCCGCATCCGGCCCCTTGCAGGGGATCGGCGAGCTCGGCTTCCACGTTGCCGCGCAGCGCCACGTGCCCGAGAACCCCGCGATTGATCGCGCCGAACTGCGCCGCGTCGGCGTCGAACCAGTGGAAGTCGCCGTTGAACACGAGCGCTTTGGCGCCCGGCTCACGCTCGTAGAGCTCGAGGAGGGACTCGAGCGCCTCGGGATTGCCGTACAGCCCGCCCGCGATCCAGAGCGTGTCCGTGCGCAGCGTGGCCGGTGACGCCAGGGCCACGGCCCCGTAGCGGTAAGAAAGCGGACAGCTTCTTCCAGGAACTTCAGTCACCGAGCGCTCCGCCGCAGGACGACCCCTGCCCCGCGGTGCAGCCGTAGCAGTGGTCGCGCACCGCGATCGGGTTGCCCTGCAGGTCGCGCCCGATCAGGTCGGCGAGGTGCATCCGGGCGCCGCGCGACGCGCCTTCCAGCGCGAGCGGCAGGTCGAGCATCTGGTTGAAGTCGCAATCGTAGACGTAGCCGCGCCAGTCGACCGAGAGGAGCCTGCGGCACATCACGCCCTCGAGGTTCTCGTCGCGGTGCGCGGCGTGCAGCAGCGCCATGTAGCTGTTGAACTGTCCCTTGGAGATCAGCATCGAGCCGAAGCGCTGGATCGGCATGTTGGCGAGCGTATACAGGCCGTTGAACACCACCCCGTGCTCGTTCCACAGGATGCGCTTGTAGTCGGCCTCGAGCGCGGCCTGCGGCGGCGGCAGCGCAGGCCCCTGCGGGTTGTAGACGAGGTTGAGGACGAGCCCCGAGCCGGCGGCGCCGTAGCCGAGCGCGTTCAGGCGCTTGAGCGCCCGGATGCTCGCCTCGAACACGCCCTTGCCGCGCTGCCGATCGACGTTGTCCTGCGAATAGCACGGCAGCGAGGCGATGATCTGGACGCGCTCGGCGGCGAGGAACGCCGCGAGGCCCTCCTGCCCAGGCTCCTCGAGCACCGTGAGGTTGCAGCGGTCGGTGACCTCCACGCCGAGCTCGCGCGCGCGGCGCACCAGCTCGCGAAAGCTCGCGTTCAGCTCCGGCGCCCCGCCGGTGATGTCCAGGGTCTTCACCTTCGAAATGCCCAGGAACACCACGACGTCGGCGACGGTCTCCCGCGTCATCTGCTCGCTGCGCGAGGGGCCGGCATTGACGTGGCAGTGCACGCAGCTCTGGTTGCACCGGTAGCCGAGGTTGACCTGCAGCGTCTCGAGGCGGGCGCGGCGCAGCGCCGGAAAGCCGAAGCGCCGCATGAGGGGCAATGTCGCGTGCATCGCGGGTCCTGGTCCTTGGGGAAACGGCTTCCCCTAGTGTCGTATTCCCCGGCGGGGAAATTACAGCAGGTTCGTGGCGCGCTGCGACTGCTCGTCGATCAGCTGCAGCAGGCGCTGGCTGGTGGCGCGCAGGCGCTGCGACAGCATCAGCACCAGCTCCATCAGGATCTTGGCCCCCAGCATCGGCTGCTCGACGATGATGCGCGCCAGGTTCTCGCGGTCGAGCACCGCGACCAGCGTCGGCTCGACCGCGACGCAGGTGGCGAAGCGCGGCTCGCCGTCGATCATCGACATCTCGCCGAGCGTCTTGCCCGCCTCGACCGTCGCGATCGCCTGCGGCCGGTTGAAGCGGTCCAGCTTGTGCACCTCGACCCTGCCCTCGATCAGCATCAGCATGAAGTCGCCTCCCTCGCCTTCGCGGATGATCTCGACGCCGGTCGGCGCCTGGTAGACGTCCATGAAATGCGCGAGCAGCCGCACCTCGGCGGGAGAGAAGTTCTCCAGCAGATCGCACTTCGGGATCAGGGCGTGGATCTGCGGCGAGAACTTGGTGGCGTCGCCGAGGTGCTCGAGGTGGGCGAGGTGCGCTGGTCGGTCGGCCATGGATTGCGCTCGTGCCGCCGATTCTAGCCGATCAACCAGAGCACGGTCGCCACCCAGCCCCCGACGGCGAGCGCGAGCCAGGGATCGCGCAGCAGCTCCTCGGCCGGGTCGCCGCCGCCGCCGCGGAATTTCAGGCGATAGAGATAACGCAGGGTGCCGAGCAGCACCCACGGCAGCGTCAGCGCGAGCCCGCCGCCGTGCAGCCGCACGGTTTCCTCGGCGAGCGTGTAGGAGGCGTAGGCCGCGATCATCGCCAGCGCGCTCGCCAGGATCGCCTTGTCGAGGAACGCGCCCGAGTAGGCCGCGAGCACGCGCCGGTGCAGGCCGGCGCCGGCGGCGAGGCGCTCGATCTCGGCGCGGCGCTTGGCGAAACCGAGAAACAGCGTCAGCAGGAACCCGCAGGCGAGCAGCCAGCCCGAGGGCTCGATGCCGATGCCGCTCGTGCCGGCGAGCAGCCGCAGCATGAAGCCCGCGGCGATGACGACGACGTCGAGCACCGGCACGCGCTTGAGCGCGAGCGTATAGGCGACGTTCATGCCGAGGTAGGCGCCGAGGATCGCGGCCACGCGCCAGCCGCTCCAGGCGCCGAGCGCGAGCGCCGCCAGAGCGGCGAGCGCGGCGATCCCGAGCGCCGCCCGCGCCGAGAGCGCGCCGCGCGCCACGGGCCGCGTGCGCTTGTCCGGGTGGTCGCGGTCCTGTGCCGCGTCGCAGGCGTCGTTGAACGCGTAGACCGCGCCCGAGGCGAGGCAGAACGCGGCTGTCGCGCCGAGCGCCGCGGCGGCGAGCGCCGGATCTCGCCAGGCGTGGCCGAAGACCAGCCCCACGAGGACGAAAGCGTTCTTCACCCACTGCCGCGGGCGCAGCAGCTCGGCGGCCGCGAGCGCCCGGTTCATGCCGCGAAATAGCGCTCGAAGAAGTAGCAGCGCCCCACCGGCAGCCAACCGGGGATGCGGTAGTAGCGCTCGCGGATCTGCGCCAGGACGCGCGCGCGGTAGACCGCGTAGTCGAAGCCGAGGCCGATGACCGCGTGGTAGCTGCCGGCGCCGAGCGCCAGTCGCTTCACCTCGATGCTGCGGAAGTAGGGGCGGTATTCGTCCGCCGCGGGCGCCTCGCGCCGCAGGATGACGAGGTCGCGGCCCTCGAGCGCGCGCCAGTCGGTGGCGATGTCGTCCTGGCGCGCGTGCGAGGTGCCCGCGCCGAACACCGGCACCGGGCCCCGCGTGTGGTAGGCGAGCAGCGCCGCGGCGGCGTAGCTGTCCGCCGCGAGGATCCTTCCGGCGCGCTCGGGTGCCGCGGCTTGCAGCAGCTCCGCGATGCGGCCGGGGAAGACGAGCCGCGCGTAAAGGGACGACGACCTCCAGGCTTCGAGCGGCATCGCCGCCGCGACCGCGATCGCGAGCACGTGCAGGACCGCCAGGATGCCGAAGAACCTTGCCACCAGACCCAGGCGCCGCGCATCGAGCGCCACCGCGACCGTGAGCACGAGCGCGGGCAGGAACGACAGCAGCCAGTGCAGGCCGATGCGCTTCACCGGGCTCAGCGCCGCGAACACCGCGAGCGGCACCAGCCAGGCGAGCAGCAACGCGCGCCGCGCGGGGTCCTCCCACCCCAGGCGCGAGCGCTCGCGCCACGCGTACCAGGCGAGCGGCGCGGCGAGATAGGCGAGCGCCGCGGCGTAGAGCAGCGGCGTGCGCCAGCCGAGCCCGGCGTCGCCGTGGCGGTTGATCGCGTTGAACATGACGTTGCACCAGCAGGCCTCGTAGTTCCAGTAGAGGTTGACGAGACCGAAGGGCAGCGCGCCGAGGAAGACCAGAAGGAACGGCTTGAGATCTTTCTCTGTCAGGGAGTAGACGAGAAATGCGATTCCGAGCAGGACGGCAAAATACTTCGAGAGAAAAGCAAGGCCCAGCAGAGCGCCGGCAACAACGAATCCGCCCTTCGAATTGCGCTGCGCCGCGCGCGCGAAGGCGAGCGTCGAAGCCACCGAGAAGAGCAGCAACGGGGTGTCGGTCGTGATGAGCACGTTCCAGACGTTCATCGGCACGAGCAGCACCGCGAGGCCGGCGAGATTCGCGCGCGTGGCGTCGCAGCCGAGCCAGCGCTCGAGCGCCGCGCGCGCGGCGAGCGCGGCGAGCGCCGGCGCGAGCACCGCGGGCAGGCGCAGCGCCCAGGGCGCGTCGCCGAGCGCGAGGATCGGCGCGAGCCACCAGCCGATCATCGGCGGGTGATCGTAGAAGCCGAGCTGCGGCGCCCGGCCCCAGAGGATGAAGTACGCCTCGTCGGCGGTGACCGGTGCCGCCGCCCCGAGCCACAGGCGGAAGGCGACGCTTGCCGCGAGCGCGAGAAGGAACCAGGTCCGGGCCGCCGGCCCGGTCAAGCGCGCTTGCCCTTGCCGGAGCGGCGCCGGCGCTGCTTCACGGCCGCGGCGAGCGTCTCGAGGACCCCCACCGAGTCCTCCCAGCCCAGGCACGCGTCGGTGACGCTTTGCCCGAACGTGAGCGGCTTGCCGGGAACGAGCTCCTGCCGGCCCTCCACCAGGTTCGACTCGACCATCGCGCCGACGATGCAGCGCGCGCCGGCGGCGAGCTGCTCGCCGATCGCGGCCGCGACCTCGGCCTGGCGCTTGTACTGCTTGGCGGAATTGGCGTGCGAGCAGTCGACCATCAGCCGGCAGGGGAGCCTAGACTTGGCGAGCTCGGCGCAGGCCGCCTCGACGCTCGCCGCGTCGTAGTTGGGGTGCTTGCCGCCGCGCAGGATGATGTGGCAGTCGTCGTTGCCGCGCGTCTCCACGATCGACACCTGGCCGCTCTTGTGCACCGAGAGGAAGTGGTGCTTCTGGCGCGCGGCGAGGATCGCGTCGACCGCGATGCGCACGTTGCCGTCGGTGCCGTTCTTGAAGCCGACCGGCGCCGAGAGGCCCGAGGCGAGCTCGCGGTGCACCTGGCTCTCGGTGGTGCGCGCGCCGATCGCCCCCCAGGAGACGAGGTCGCCGATGTACTGCGGCGAGATGACGTCGAGGAACTCGCAGCCCGCCGGCACGCCGAGCCGGTTGATGCGCACGAGCAGATCCCTCGCGATGCGCAGCCCCTCGTTGATGCGGAAGCTGCCGTTCAGGTACGGGTCGTTGATCAGGCCCTTCCAGCCCACCGTGGTGCGCGGCTTCTCGAAGTAGACGCGCATGATCACCTCGAGCTCGGCTTCATGCTTTTTTCTCTGCAAAACCAGTTTTTCCGCATAGGCGATCGCGGCGGCGGGATCGTGGATCGAGCACGGGCCGATCACCACCAGCAGCCGGTCCGACTGCCCGTGCACGATCTCGCGCAGGCGCCGGCGCGTGCCGGCGATCAGCTTCTCCACCGCGGTGCCCTGGATCGGGAAGAAGCGGATCAGGTGCTCCGGCGGCGGCAGCGGCACGATGTTCTCGATGCGCTCGTCGTCGGTGAGCGAGGTCTTGTCGGCGGGCACGGGCCCGAGAAAGCTGTCGGTGGGAGTGGTCATGGCGTCGGCCTCAAAAAAAAACCGCCAGGCTTGCGCGCTGGCGGTTTTTCGGGGTTCTCGGGGGTGTGGCTAGCCGGTCCCTTCCGCCAGCAGGCAGGGGAAGAAGTAGAAGAAATCGAAGAACCAGCGCCTCATATGCCTGAATTGAAACATGGAATCGGCGTCGCTGTCCAATGCGCAGGCGCCGGGCTCACGCCGCGGATCCGGTTCTGGCGCTTCAGGACTCCGCGAGCACCCGCCCGCAGGCGATCACCGAGACCCAGAACGCGAGCGACAGCGCGCCCGCCGCTCGCGCGGCCGCGGGCGGCGCGGCGCCGACGTCCCAGCCCGCCGCCCCCCGGAACGCGCCCGCGTGGAATACGGCGGCGTTCGTGCCGGCCGCGAGGATCAAGCCGAGCTTCGCCGCGAACACCGGGCTCGCGATCAGGGCGGACGCGTCCGCCGCGAACATCGCCAGCCCGCTCGGCACGATGAGCAGGAAGCCCGCCGCCGTCCAGGGCAGCACGCGCGCCGCGAGCCTGCGCACCGGCACGGCGCGCTTCAGCCCCAGCAGCCGCAGGTCGAGCACCGCGATCGAGCAGAACAGCAGCGCCACCCCGGAGAGATGGACGAGCTTCACCGCGGGAAACAGCCAGCCCGACTCGCGCATCGCCTGGCCGAGCGCGCTCGCCTCGATCGCGCCGATCGGGCTCATCTAGATGCGCTGCTCCACCCACCCCTTGACCGATTGCAGCGCCGCCGGGAGATTGGCGGGCTCGGTGCCGCCCGCCTGCGCCATGTCGGGGCGGCCGCCGCCCTTGCCGCCGACCTGCCGGGCGACGTAGTTCACGAGCTCGCCCGCCTTGACCCTCCCCGTCAGGTCGGCGGTCACGCCAGCGATCAGCGACACCTTGCCGTCGCTCACCGTGCCGAGCACGATCGCCGCGCTCTTCAGGCGGTCCTTGAGCTTGTCGATCGCCTCGCGCAGCGATTTCGCGTCGGCGCCCTCGACCGCCGCGGCGAGCACCTTCGTGCCCTTCACCTCGACCGCCTGCGAGGCGAGGTCGCCGCCCTGGCCCGAGGCGAGCTTCGAGCGCAGGCGACCGATTTCCTTTTCCAGGGCTTTTTTCTCTTCGAGCAACGTGGTTACCGCCTTGTGCACCATGCCCGCGCCCGGCTGGGCCCGGACTTGCTTTGCAACTTCATAGAATTCCTGCAACCGATCGTTCATCATCGCCAGCGCGTTTCCGCCGGTCGTCGCCTCGACGCGGCGTATCCCCGCCGCGACGCCGCCTTCCGAAGTGATCTTGAACACGCCGATGTCGCCGGTGCGCGCGACGTGGGTGCCGCCGCAGAACTCGCGCGAGGAGCCGATGTCGAGCACGCGCACCTCTTCGCCGTACTTCTCGCCGAACAGCATCATCGCGCCCGACTTCTTCGCCTCCTCGATGGGCATGATCTGCGCGCGCGTCGGGGTGTTCTGCATGATTTCGGCGTTCACGCGCCGCTCGACCTCGCGGATCTCGTCGTCGGTCATCGGCTTGTCGTGCGAGAAGTCGAAGCGCGTCTTGTCCGCGTCCACCAGCGATCCCTTCTGCTGGACGTGCGCGCCGAGCACCTCGCGCAGCGCCTTGTGCATGAGGTGGGTCACGGAGTGGTTGCGCATGGTGCTCCCGCGCAACCGGGCATCGACGCGCGCCTCCACCCGGTCGCCGACCTTGAGCGTTCCGGTCCTGAGCGCGCCGTGGTGGCCGAACACTTCGGCCCGGATCTTCTGCGTGTCCTCTACCGCGAAGGTGCCCGCCGAGCCCACGATCTCGCCGCGGTCGCCGACCTGGCCGCCGGACTCGGCGTAGAACGGCGTCTGGTCGAGCACCACCGTGCCCGCCTCGCCGCTCTTCAGCGTCTCGACCTGCGCGTTCTCGCGGTACAGCGCCACCACCCGCGCGCCGAGGCTGAGTGCGTCGTAGCCGCGGAACTCGGTCCGGGCGCCCGAGTAGTCCAGGCCGCCCGCCTGCATGAACTTGCTCGCCGCGCGCGCGCGCTCGCGCTGCTGCCCCATCGCTGCCTCGAACCCTGCCAGATCGAGGCTCACGCCGCGCTCGCGGCAGATATCGGCCGTCAGGTCCACCGGGAAGCCGAAGGTGTCGTAGAGCTTGAACACGGTGTCGCCGTCGAGCAGCTTCTCGCCCGAGGCGAGCGCGCCCTCGAGCACGCCCATGCCGTTCTCCAGCGTCTCGGCGAAGCGCTCCTCCTCCTGCCGCAGGACCTGCGCGGTCCTCTCCATCGAGCGGCGCAGCTCCGGGTAGGCGGCGCCCATCGCCTCGTCGAGGTCGGGGACGAGGCGGAAGAAGAAGGGCTGCTTCTGCCCGAGTTTGTAGCCATGTCTGATGGCTCTTCGAATGATTCGTCTCAATACATACCCGCGCCCTTCATTCCCCGGGATGACGCCGTCGACGACCAGAAACGCGCAGGCGCGGATGTGGTCCGCGATGACGTTCAGCGACGGATTCTTCAGGTTGGACTGGCCCGTTTCCCTCGCCGCGGCGCGGATCAGGTCCTGGAACAGGTCGATCTCGTAATTCGAGTGCCTGCCCTGCAGCACCGCGGCGATGCGCTCCAGCCCCATGCCGGTATCGACGCAGGGCTTCGGCAGCGGCGTCATCACGTACTCGTCGCCGCTTTTCTCCCTCTGATACTGCATGAAGACCAGGTTCCAGATCTCGATGTAGCGGTCGCCGTGCTCCTCGGGCGAGCCGGGCGGGCCGCCCGCGATGCCCGGCCCGTGGTCGTAGAAGATCTCGCTGCAGGGGCCGCAGGGGCCGGTGTCGGCCATCTGCCAGAAATTGTCGGACTGGTACTTCGCGCCGCCCGGCTTGTCGCCGATGCGAACGCAGCGCTCCGGCGGCACGCCGATCGCGCGCGTCCAGACCTTGTAGGCCTCGTCGTCGGTCTGGTAGACCGTGGTCCAGAGCCGCTCGGGCGGCAGCCGGTACACCTTGGTGAGCAGCTCCCAGGCGAACTGGATCGCGTCCTGCTTGAAATAGTCGCCGAAGCTGAAGTTGCCGAGCATCTCGAAGAAGGTGTGGTGGCGCGCGGTGTAGCCGACGTTCTCCAGGTCGTTGTGCTTGCC
>JBFLYF010000169.1:0-6803 GCA_040756795.1 Pseudomonadota bacterium | reverse complement strand
GAGCCCGAACTCCGATGCTAGGTAACTAAGGGAGTTCGGGCTCCGTCCCCGAATTCTCCTAGTCGTCGGCCTCGCCGATGCCGAGCTCCTGGATCTTGCGCGTGATGGTGTTGCGGCCCATGCCGAGCAGGTTCGCCGCCTCGATGCGCCGCCCCCCGGTGCGCGCGAGCGCGCGCACGATGAGCGAGCGCTCGAACTGGCGCGAGAGCTGATCGAGCACGCCCGTCTCGCCGCGCGCAAGCCGCCGCTCGACTTCCTGCTCGAGCGAGGCGATCCAGTCCGCGGCCGGCGCCGCCGCAGCGCTCGCGGGCTCGCCGCGGAACTCGGCCGGCAGGTCGGCCACGCCGATCGCCTGCCCCGGCGCCATCACCGTCAGCCAGTGGCACAGGTTCTCGAGCTGGCGCACGTTGCCCGGAAAGTCCATGCGCGCGAGGTGCGCGAGCACTTCCTCGGACAGGCGCTTGGGCTCTACGCCAAGCTCCTTTGCGCTCCTCGCGAGGAAGTGCCGCGCAAGCAACGGGATGTCCTCGCGCCGCTCGCGCAGCGACGGGATGCGCACGCGGATGACGTTCAAGCGGTGATACAGGTCCTCGCGGAACGCACCTTCACGCACGCGCGCTTCGAGGTCCTGGTGCGTGGCGGCGATCACGCGCACGTTGGCCTTGAGCTGCTGGTGGCCGCCCACGCGGTAGAAGGTGCCGTCGGAGAGCACGCGCAGGAGCCGCGTCTGCAGCTCGGCGGGCATGTCGCCGATCTCGTCCAGGAACAGCGTGCCGCCCTCGGCCTGCTCGAAGCGGCCGCGGCGCAGCGCCTGGGCGCCCGTGAAGGCGCCGCGCTCGTGGCCGAAGAGCTCGGACTCGAGCAGGTCCTTGGGCATCGCCGCGGTGTTGATGGCGACGAAGGGCTTGGCGGCGCGCGTGCTGTGGCGGTGCAGCGCGCGGGCGACCAGCTCCTTGCCGGTTCCCGATTCGCCGGTGATCAGCACGGTCGCGCTCGACTGCGACAGCCGCCCGATGGCGCGGAACACCTCCTGCATCGCCTGCGCCTGGCCGAGGATCTCCGGCACTTCGCCCACGGGCTCGAGCGCCGCCTGCTCGCGCTGGCTCTCCTCGAGGGCGCGCCGGATGAGCTCCACCGCCTGGTCGACGTCGAAGGGCTTGGGCAGGTATTCGTAGGCGCCGCCCTGGAACGCGGCCACCGCGGACTCGAGGTCGGAGTAGGCGGTCATCACGATCACCGGCACCGCCGGGTATTTCTGCTTGACCTCCTGCAGCAGCTCGATGCCGGACTGCCCCGGCATGCGGATGTCGGACACCAGCACCTGCGGCGCGCCGCCGGCGAGCGCATCGAGCGCCTCGCGCGCCGAGGCGAAGGAGCTGTACGAGATGCCCTCCCGGCTGAGTGCCTTCTCGAACACCCAGCGGATCGAGCGGTCGTCGTCGACGATCCAGACCGGTTTCATGTCAGCGGCAGCAAGAGCGTGAATACGGTTCTCCCCGGGCGGCTGTCGAACTCGACCACGCCGCCGTGGTTCTGCACGTACGTCTGCACCAGCGCGAGCCCCAGGCCGCTGCCGCCCTCCCGCCCCGATACCAGGGGGCTGAAAACGCGGTCGCGGATGTCCTCGGGGATGCCGGGCCCATCGTCGATGACTTGCAATTCCAGTGCCAGCCTGTGCCGGCGCCGGGCGATGGTCACCTGGCGCGCCGCCCGGGTGCGCAGCACGATCACCCCCCCTTTGCCGCCGTGCGCCTCGGAAAGCAGGGCCTGGGCGGCGTTGCGCACCACGTTGAGGACGGCCTGGATCAGCTGCTCGATGTCCCCCACCAGGTCCGGCACGCTGGGATCATAGTTGCGCAGGCAGGAGATGCCGCGCGGGAATTCGGCCAGCACGAGGCTCCTGACGCGCTCGAGCACCTCGTGGATGTTCACCTTGGCGAGCTGCACCGCGCGGCGCGGCGCCAGCAGCCGATCGAGCAGCGCCTGCAGGCGGTCGGCTTCCTTGATGATGACGCGCGTGTACTCGCGCAGCTCCGCCCGGTCGAGCTCGCGCTCGAGCAGCTGCGCCGAGCCCCTCAGCCCGCCGAGCGGGTTCTTGATCTCGTGCGCGAGGTTGCGGATCAGCTCGCGGCTCGCCTCCTGCAGCCCGAGCAGCCGCTCCTCGCGCTCCTGGCGCAGCTGCTCCTGGATCGGGCGCAGCTCTACGAGCAGCGGGGTTCGCGGCACCTCGATCTGCGTCACGACGCAGGCGAGCGGCAGCGGCTCGCGCCCCGCCGGCTCGTAGCGCACGGTCTGCGCCCGGTAGCTCCAGTGCTCGGCGAGCGCCTCGCCGAGCGTCGCCTCGAGCGCCGCGGCATCGGCGAACAGCGCCGGGAACGGCTGCCCCACGAGCGATCTCGCGCCCGCGCCGAGCAGGTTCTGCGCCGCGGGGTTGGAGTAGCGCACGACGTAATCCTCGTCGAGCGCGACCACGGCGGTGGCGAGGAGCTCCAGCCCGGCGTAAGCGGCGGCCATGGGCCGGATGAATGCGGCCTCAGCGGGAAAGATTGTTGAGCTCGCGCTTGAGGGCTTCGACGTTCTTCTCGTGGACCTCGACCGCGTCCTTGTAGGGCTTCAGCCGCTCGAGCACCCTGGCGTAGTTCTTCTCGTTGCCGGTACGGATCGCCTCCTGCTCGGAGAGCTTGCGCCGCGCGTCGGCGAGCATCGACTCCTCCTGCTTCAGCTCCCGCTCCAGGGTGTCGCGCTGCTTGGACTTGGCGGCCGCGCGGTCGCTCGCCGATTCCTTGGGAAAGCCCGCGGGGGCTTTCGCCGCGGGCTTCTGCGCCGGCACCACGTTCACCTCGCGCGAGACCACCTCGCACTTCTTCCCCGCCGTGTCGCGCCTGTCGCTCGTGTAGAGCGGCCGGCCGCGGTCGTCCACGCACTTGTAGATCTCGCCGGCCTGCGCCCGGCCGCCCGCCCCGGCGGCGGTGCCGAACACCAGGACCAGCAATGCACCAAAACGTAGCATGGAGAAGAAGCCGCCTGAAATCAAACAGCTAAGTCTATGTCACCCCGAGGCTTTATACAAACCCGCCGCAAAAAGAAAAGGACGGGCATGCCCGTCCTTCCCTTAACGCTCCGGGGCGCGGTGGCGCCTACGCGCTGTAGTACATGTCGAACTCGACCGGGTGGGTCGTCATGCGGAAGCGCGTGAGCTCGTCCTCCTTCAGCGCGATGTACGACTCGAGGAAATCGTCGTCGAACACGCCGCCCTTGGTGAGGAAGGCGTGGTCCTTTCTCAGGCAGTCGAGCGCTTCCTCGAGCGAGGCGCAGACGTGCGGCACCTTGGCCGCCTCTTCCGGAGGCAGGTGGTACATGTCCTTGTCGATCGGGTCGCCGGGGTGGATCTTGTTCTGCACGCCGTCCAGACCCGCCATCAGCATCGCCGCGAACGCGAGGTACGGGTTGGTGGTCGGGTCCGGGAAGCGCACCTCCACGCGGCGCGCCTTCGGGCTGGACACGTACGGGATGCGGCAGGCCGCCGAGCGGTTGCGCGCCGAGTAGGCGAGGTTGATCGGCGCCTCGAACCCCGGCACCAGGCGCTTGTAGGAGTTGGTGCCCGGGTTGGTGAGGGCGTTGAGCGCCTTGGCGTGCTTGATGATGCCGCCGATGTAGTGCAGCGCGAACTCCGAGAGTCCCGAGTACAGGTTCCCCGCGAACAGGTTGTTGCCGCCCTTCCACACCGACTGGTGCACGTGCATGCCCGAGCCGTTGTCGCCGACGATCGGCTTGGGCATGAAGGTCGCCGTCTTGCCGTAGGAGGCGGCGACGTTCCAGACCGTGTACTTGTAGATCTGCATCCAGTCGGCGCGCTGCACCAGCGGCGCGAAGCGCGTGCCGATCTCGTTCTGGCCCATCGCGCCCACCTCGTGGTGGTGCACCTCGACCTCCACGCCCTGCTGCTCCATCGCGAGGCACATCGCGTTGCGGATGTCCTGCAGCGTGTCGGTCGGCGGCACGGGGAAGTAGCCCCCCTTCACCGGGGCGCGGTGCCCCATGTTGCCGGACTCGTAGTCGATCCCCGAGGACCAGGGCGCTTCCTCCGACTTGACCTTGACGAAGCAGCCCGACATATCGACGTTCCAGGTGACGCCGTCGAAGATGAAGAACTCGGGCTCGGGACCGAAATAGGCGACCTCGCCCAGCCCGGTGGATTTCAGGTATGCCTCGGCGCGCTTGGCGATGCCGCGCGGGCAGCGGTTGTAGGGCTTGCCGTCGGAGGGCTCGATGGTGTCGCAGGTGATGTTGAGCACCGCCTCGTCGGTGAACGGGTCCATGCGCGCGGTGCTCGGGTCGGGCATCAGCAGCATGTCGGAGGCCGCGATCCCCTTCCAGCCGGCGATCGAGGAGCCGTCGAACGCGTGCCCGTGCTCGAACTTGTCCTTGGTGAAGTATTTCGCCGGCACCGAGACGTGCTGCTCCTTGCCGCGCGTGTCGGTGAAGCGCACGTCGACGAACTTCACTTCCTTGTCCTTGATCAGCTTCAAGACGTCATCAGGCGTCATCGCCATTTCTGGATCTCCCTAATACGGGTCATGGAATTCGCAGGCTCAAGCCCCCAGCCGGACCCGCATTCCTCAGCAGAATCCATGCCAAACGCCCGCTCACCGGCCAGCCCCCCTGCCTGGCCAAGCTGGTGCGATTCTACCCGAGGGAACTTGCACTGCAATGGTGCGGTCTTGAAAAGCATCGCACCAACCCGGTGCCACCGCCCTGCCTATAATTTGGTCATGGAAGACATCAAGCAGCGAGCAAGGGAACGCGCGCAGAGCCTGAAGCTGCCCTATGCCGGCGCGCTGCTGCCGGCCGAGGCGCATGCCCTGATGCAGGCGGGCGCCAGGCTCGTGGACGTGCGCACGCGCGCGGAGCTCGACTACGTGGGCCGCGTCCCGGGCAGCGAGGCGATCCAGTGGAACACCTACCCGGAGGGGCAACGCAACCCGGCGTTCCTCGAGCAGCTCGCCGAAGCGGTGAAGAAGGACGAGCCGGTGATGTTCCTGTGCCGCTCGGGCGTGCGCTCGCACCACGCCGCGGCCGTCGCCACGCAGGCGGGCTGGCAGGAGTGCTACAACGTGCTCGAGGGCTTCGAGGGCGACAAGAACCCCGAGCAGCATCGCAACAGCGTCAACGGCTGGAAAGTCGCGCGCCTGCCCTGGGTGCAGGGCTAGCGAACTCGAATTCGGGGACGGAGCCCGAACTCCCTTAGCACGCGCCATCGGAGTCGGAGTTCGGGCTCCGTCCCCGAATTCAAGCCGCGGTCCAGCCGACCCAGCCGTAGTGCGCGGTGAGCAGCACCACTGCGCCGAAGGCGATGCGGTACCAGGCGAAGGGCACGAAGTCGTGGGTGGCGACATAGCGGATCAGCCAGCGGATCACCGCGAACGCCGAGGCGAACGAAACCAGGCCGCCGACCGCGAACATGCCGAGATCGTCGGCTGAAAAGAGCGCCCGGTTCTTCCACAGGTCGTAGGCGCCGGCGGCGACCAGCGTGGGCACCGCGAGGAAGAACGAGAACTCGGTGGCGGCCTGGCGCGAGAGGCCGAACAGCATCCCGCCGATGATGGTGGCCCCGGCGCGCGAGGTGCCGGGGATGAGCGCGAAGCACTGCGCCACGCCCACCTTGAGCGCATCGAGCCAGGACATGGACTGGGTGGCTTGAATTCTGACGTGCAAAGATCTTTTTTCCACGAAAAGAATGATCACCCCCCCGATGATGAACGCGAGCGCAACGGGTACGGCGCGAAACAGGTATTGCTTTATCGCTTCTGAAAACAGAAAGCCAAGAACCGCCGCGGGAATGAACGCGATGACCAGGTTGCGATAGAGCGTCGCGTCCAGCCTGAAGAAGCGCGCGCGGTACTCCCACACCACGGCGAGCATCGCGCCGGTCTGGATCGCCACGAAGAAGACGCCGGAGCGCTCGTCGCCGCGTCCGAGCAGGTCGCCGGCGAGGATCAGGTGGCCGGTGCTGGAGACGGGCAGGAATTCCGTGAGTCCCTCGACGATGCCGAGGATGAGGGCGTGCAGCAGCGATTCCATCAGCTCTTGGCGAGGAATTCCCGGATCGAGAGCCAGAACAGCGGGTGCGCGTCGCTCGTATTGTGGCTCGCCGCCTGCAGGAGGACCTTGCGCTTCGGCCCGCCCCAGGCCTCGAACAGGCGCTCGCCGTGCACCGGCGGGATCACCTCGTCGCGCTCGGCGATCAGGCAAAGCAGCGGGATCTTCAGCTTCGGCGCGAGCGCGATCGAGTCGAAGCGGTGCTTGAGCATCAGGTCGACCGGCAGGTACCAGTAGTAGCGCTTGGCGACCGCGGCGAGGCTGTCGAACGGCGTCGCGAGGACGAGGCCCGCGAGCGGCCGCGCGGCGGCGAGCGCCACCGCCACGCCGCTGCCGAGGCTCCGGCCGAAGGCGTAGATGCGCCCGGGATCGGCACCGGGCAGCGCTGCGGCATGGTCGTAGAGCGCGATCGCGTCCGCGACCAGGGCGCGCTCGGAGGGCGAGCCCTCGCTCGCGCCGTAGCCGCGGTAGTCCACGAGCAGCCACGAGGCGACCGGCGCCACGGCGACCTCCTCGAGCATCCAGGACACCTCCTCGGCATTGCCGCCGAAGTAGAGCACCAGGGGCCCGGAGGCCTTGAGGTGCCAGGCATGAATCTTCACTCCATCCCCGGTTTCGAGAAAAACGTCCTGTACGGCCGGGAAGCGGCGCGCCCTCTACGCGCGGCGCCCCACCGGCGGCGGCGGGCGGGTGACCATGTGGGC
>JBFLYF010000168.1:0-6811 GCA_040756795.1 Pseudomonadota bacterium | reverse complement strand
GGGGCCGCCCTGACCAGCCGCCAGCCCCCGGCCAGCCAGCGCGCGCCCTGCCGCGCATCCGCGAGGCGCGCCTTCACCGCGGCCTCAGGAGGCCGGCCACGGCGCCTCGCGCGCCGCCACGCGCAGCTCGAGAACCTCGCGGAAGTGCTCCGGGTCGTGCACCCGCACCAGCTCCCCGGGGCGCGGCAGGTGCTTGTCGTGCAGCCGCGAGAGCCAGAAGCGCAGCGCGGCCGCGCGCAGCATCGCCGGCCAGGCCTCCCGCTCGCGCGCATCGAGCGGCCGCACCGCGCGGTAGGCCTCCAGCAGCGCGAGGGTGCGCGCCGGATCGAGCCGCCGGTCGCGGCGCGCGTCGGCGAGGCACCAGTCGTTGGCGCACACCGCGAGATCGAACACGAAGCAGTCGACGCCGGCGAAGTAGAAGTCGATCACGCCGCTGATGCGGCCCTGCCGAAAGAGCGCATTGTCGCGGAACAGGTCCGCGTGCACCGCGCCGCGCGGCAGGTCGGGGAAGCGATGTTGCGCCTGGAACGCGATCTCGCTTTGCAGAAGGTCCCGATCCTCCTTCTTCAGCGACCTTTTCAGCTCCTGGAACGCGAGACGCCACCATTTCGGGCCGCGCGGGTTCTCGAGGTAGCCGCCGTAGGAGCGCGCCGCGAGGTGCATGCGCGCGAGCAGCGCGCCGAGCTCGGCGCACTCGGCGAGGCCCGGGCGCTCGATCGAGCTGCCCTCCAGGCGCGTGACGAGCGCCGCCGGCTTGCCGTTGAGCGTCGAGAGCAGGCGGTCGGCCAGGTCCGCGATCGGCGCCGGGCAGGGAATACCGTGGCGCGCGAGGTGCGCCATCAGCTCGAGGTAGAACGGCAGCTCGGCCGCGGGCAGCCGCTCGAACAGCGTCAGCACGTAGCGCCCCTGGGTCGTGGTGACGTAGTAGTTGGTGTTCTCGATCCCGGCGGCGATCGGCTCGAGCGCGGCGAGCGTGCCGACCGAGAAATTCTTCAGCCAGGCTGCGAGCTGGCCCTCCGAGACTGGCGTGAAAACCGACAAATCAGTCGAAGGTCCTGATCGTCCACATCGGCACGCGCACGCCGTCGTCGAGCGAGTCGCGCCGCATCCAGTTGCCGTTGCCGGTGGTGTCGACCAGGTAGTAGGGGATGCCGTCCGGCGGGGTGATCCTCAGCATCAGCACGCGCCCGCCCTCGCGATACTCCTCGACGCGGTCGCCCTGCTGCGGCTCGATGCGCACGCGCGGCTCGTCGGGGCCGGCGTCGCGCACCACCGGAGGAGGCGGAGGCTCGGGCAGCGGCTCGAGCTTCGGCGGCCGCTGCTGCGCGAGCGCGCCGCACGCGGCGAACGACGCGAGGAGAAGGAGAGCGAGGCGCATGGGGCGATTCTACCCCAGCCGTTTCGCCGAGGACCCGCGGGTAAGATGCTTCCTCGATGGCCAAGACATTGCTGCTGGTCGACGGTTCGTCCTACCTGTACCGGGCGTTTCACGCGCTGCCCGAGCTGAAGAGCCCGCAGGGCGAGCCCACCGGCGCGATCCACGGCGTGCTCAGCATGCTCAGGCGCCTCGGCGACGGCGCCGCGGCGCGCGCCTGCGTGTTCGACGCCAAGGGCAAGACGTTCCGCGACGAGATCTATCCGGAGTACAAGGCGAAGCGCCCGCCGATGCCGGAGGACCTCGCGCGCCAGATCGAGCCGCTCAAGGAGGCGATCGCGGCGCTCGGCTGGCCGGTGCTCGCCATCGAGGGCGTCGAGGCCGACGATGTCATCGCGACGCTCGCCACGCAGGCGCGCGCCGCGGGCTGGGAGTGCGTCATCTCGACCGGCGACAAGGACCTCGCGCAGCTGGTCGACGCGCACGTCACGCTGGTCAACACGATGTCCAACGAGAGGCTCGATGCCGAGGGCGTGAAGCGCAAGTTCGGTGTCGCCCCGGAGAGGATCACGGACTACCTCGCGCTCACCGGCGACGCGGTCGACAACGTGCCGGGAGTGGAGAAGGTCGGCCCGAAGACCGCCGCGAAATGGATCCAGCAATACGGCACGCTGGAAGGCGTGATGGCGCACGCGGCCGAGATTCCGGGCGCCGTGGGCGAGAACTTGCGCAAGGCGCTCGACTGGCTGCCCAAGGGGCGCGAGCTCCTCACCGTGAAGCGCGACGTGAGGCTGCCCGTCACGCTCGAGGACCTTGCCGCCCACGAGCCCGACGCCGCGAAGCTCGCGCGCTTCTTCGAGCGCTACGGCCTGAAGACGCTGCAGCGCGAGCTGGCGGGCAAGGCGCCGGCCCCGGCTGCCGTGCCTGTACTGGTTTCGACGATTGAACACCGATCAAGTGAAAGGCGAAGATATCTCACGCTGAGCAGCGAGAAGGAGCTCGCCGACCTGATCCCCGAGCTCGAGCGCGCGGAACTGGTCGGCTTCGATACCGAGACCACGGGCCTGGAGCCGATGGGCGCGCGGCTGGTGGGCATGTCCTTCGCCGCGGGCGATGCGGCCTGGTATCTGCCGCTCGCGCACGACTACCCGGGCGCGCCTTCCCAGATGGGCGTCGAGAAAGCACTCGAGATCCTCCAACCTTGGCTGAAAAGCGGGCGCCACAGCAAAGTCGGGCAGAACCTCAAGTTCGACGCCCACGTGCTCGCCAATCACGGCGTGCGCCTCGGCGGCATCGCGCACGACACGCTGCTCGAGTCCTACGTGCTCGAGGTGCACGAGCGGCACGATCTGGATGCGCTCGCCGCGCGCCATCTGGGCTGGAAGACGATCGGCTACGACGAGCTGACCGGCAAGGGCGCGGCGCGCATCCCGTTCTCGGCGGTCGAGATCGCGCGCGCCGCGCAGTACGCCGCCGAGGACGCGGACTGCGCGCTTGCCGTGCACGAAGTCCTGTTCGCGAAAATCCAGGAAGACCCGAAGCTGAAATTCGTCTACGGGAGAATCGAGATGCCGGTGCTGCCGGTGCTGCTGCGCATGGAGCGCAACGGCGTGCTGCTGGATGCGGCGAAGCTCGAAGCGCAGAGCCACGAGCTCGGGCGCGAGATGCTCGAGCTCGAGCAGAAGGCCCACCAGGCGGCGGGGCAGCCCTTCAACCTGAACTCGCCCAAGCAGATCCAGGAGATCCTGTTCGAGCGCCAGCAGCTGCCGGTGAAGAAGAAGACCCCCTCGGGCCAGCCCTCGACCGACGAGGACGTGCTGGAGGAGCTCGCGCTCGACTACCCGCTGCCCAGGCTCCTGCTCGAGTACCGGGCGCTCGCCAAGCTCAAGTCCACCTACACCGACAAGCTGCCGAAGAGCGTCAACCGCTCGACCGGCCGCGTGCACACCACCTACTCGCAGGCGGGCGCGGTCACCGGGCGGCTCGCCTCGAACGACCCCAACCTGCAGAACATCCCGATCCGCACGCCTCAGGGGCGGCGCATCCGCGAGGCCTTCATCGCGCCGCCGGGGGCGAAGATCGTCTCGGCCGACTACTCGCAGATCGAGCTGCGCATCATGGCGCACCTCTCGGGCGACGAGGGGTTGCGCCACGCCTTCGCGCACGGCCACGACGTGCACCGCGCCACCGCCGCCGAGGTCTTCGGCGTGCCGCTCGCCAAGGTGAGCGAGGACGAGCGGCGCACCGCCAAGGTGATCAACTTCGGCCTGATCTACGGCATGAGCGCGTTTGGCCTCGCGCGCAACCTCGGCATCGAGCGCGCCACTGCGCAGGCCTACATCGACTCCTACTTCACCCGCTACCCGGGCGTGAAGCGCTTCATGGACGCAACGCGCGAGCTGGCGCGCACGCGCGGCTACGTGGAGACCGTCTTCGGTCGGCGCCTCTGGTTGCCCGAGATGAAATCAGGCTCGCCCGCGCGCCGCGCCGCCGCCGAGCGCGCCGCGATCAACGCGCCGATGCAGGGCACCGCAGCGGACCTCATCAAGCTCGCGATGGTCTCAGTGCAGAACTGGCTCGACGAGGAAAAGCTCGCGAGCATGCTCATCATGCAAGTGCATGACGAGCTTGTGCTCGAAGTGCCGGAAGAAGAGCTGGAGAAGGTGAAAGGGAGAGTCCGCGAGCTAATGCAAGGCGTAGCCGAGCTCGCTGTGCCGCTCATCGTCGACGTCGGCGTCGGCGACAATTGGGATCAGGCCCACTGATTCTTATCGTCACAAGGACGGGGGATATGTATGTCGCCTGCTGACGCTGGCTCAAGCTTTTCCGTAGTTCGCCGGGAAGATATTTCGTCGGTCGAGCGATTTGTTAAGTCTGCATTTGATTTGCGGAAACCCGACCAAAAGCAGGGCGGTTGAGAACCGCGGCGCATCGGCAGCGTTAGACCTGCCTCGAACCTCTCCGTTGGCTCTCATCCCCGCTCTAAGCCGTCATCCTGCTGGCGAAGTCGCAGTCGTGGCTTTTCCTCCCTTTGCTGTACTACGGGATCAAAAATCTTTACCCAATCTCGGCAAACTGCGCTTGATTCACGGTGCCAACTTGTTTTGCAGTGGATGACGGCACGTTCGGACTGGCGGGATTGACCGTCACGCTTCGCGTCGCGGGCGAAACGACGAGGTCCATGTCTTCCATCGGCACCGCACCGAGGAGGATTTCGTCGCCCAAGACCAACGCGCCCGTGAAGCAGCCTCGGTTGCCGAAATGCACTTCGATCGGACCGACATAGGCGCAGCGGCGCTTGATGCCGTCCGCCGTCGTCACCTCGCGCTCTTCGAGTCGCTCGAGCTCAAGCTGAGCCGCCAACTGCTCCGGAATGCATAGATGGAGCGCACCGGTATCCACAAGCGCACTGGCGGTCACGGGCGCGACGCTCCGATCGCGCGGATTGCGCAGCGTGATATCCGTTCGGATCAACCCCATCGGTTCCATAACGCGATTATGAACCGGCGGTTGACGTTCCAGTCGATCCTGGCGCCCGGCCGCCGCATCGCCTCGGCCAGCACTCCCGGTCCCAGGTGCCTCAACCCTATTTCAACGCGCCAAAGACCCTGCGGATGATGTTGCTGCCCGCCCTGACCGGGTCCTGGCGGATCTTTTTCTCCTCCTCCGCGACCATGTAGAAGAGGCCGTCGAGGGCCTTCTGCGTCACGTAGTCGTCGAGGTTCGCCTGCTCCTTCTTGATGAGGCCGAACTTCGCACCGGTGGCGGCGTACTGGTTGTACTTCTCGGCGAGCTTCACCCTGGCGGTGGCGCGCTTCACGATCGGCAGGAACCTGGCGCGCAGCGGGTCGCTCGTGGTGCGCCTGAAGTACTCCGTGCCCGCGGTCTGGCCGCCGGTGAGGATGCCCTTCGCGTCCCGCACGCTCATTTTCTTCACCGCGTCCACGAACAGCCTCTTCGCCTCGGGCACGGCGGCCTCGGCGGCGCGGTTCATGGTGAGGATGAGCTCGTCGGCGTGCCTGCCCAGGCCCACGCCGCGCATCAGCTTCTCGTAGCGCCTGAGCGAGTCGGGGAGCGGGATCTTCACCGCGCCGTTGCCGAAGAAGCCGTCGGTGCGGCCGAGCGCGTCCACGGCGATGCCGGTGCCGCGCTCGAGCGCCGCCTTCAGGCCCGCCACCGCATCCTGGTTGCTGAGCTTGTCCAGGCTCGCGGCCGGTGCCGCGGTCGCGAATCCCAGTGCCAGCAGAACGAGAAATCTTGCGTGCATCGCAGCCTCCCGTGGCAAGCCTACCCCGAAAAGCTGTCGCCCGAGAGCGACGGATCGCGCAGGCCGAGCGCCGGCGACTGCACCCCAAGCCCTTGATGCGCGTGGCGGCGCAGACCTGGCACAAGCGTTGCAGGAGCAACGGGATGAAAGGAGAAAAAGGATGAAAACCATTCCCGCAATGCCGCGCGCCATGGCGATCACGCTGGCGCTCGGCGCGGCGCTCGCCGCGCTGCCGCTTGCCGCCGCCGCCCAGCAGGATGCGGCCAAGGCGGAGAACCCGAAGTTCATCAAGCTCGACAAGAACCGCGACGGCTCGATCACCCGCGACGAGGTGCGCCACGTGCGCGAATTCGGCAAGGCGTTCGACGAGGCCGACGAAAACAAGGACGGCAGGCTCACCGAGTCCGAGTTCATCAAGGCCGACGCGATCCACGACCGCATCGTCGCCGGCAAGTACCTGGAGGACAGCGTCATCACCGCCAGGGTGAAGGCGGCGCTGCTGCGCAGGCCGCAGCTGAAGTCGCTCGACGTCAGCGTCGAGACGCTGCGCGGCGAGGTGCTGCTCTCGGGGTTCGTGCAGGACGAGAGCCAGCGCAAGATGGCGCTGCAGGCCGCGCAAAGCGTGAGCGGTGTGACCGCGGTGAAGGACGCGATGGTGGTGCGCTAGGCGATGCCGGCGGCCTGCTGCTCGGCGTGGTAGGACGAGCGCACCAGCGGGCCGATCGCCGCGTGGGCGAAGCCCATCTCCACGGCCTTTTTCTCCAGTTCCGAGAAAACCTCGGGCCGCACGTAGCGCTCCACCGGCAGGTGGTGCGCCGAGGGTGCGAGATACTGGCCGATCGTCAGCATGTCCACGCCGTGCGCGCGCAGGTCGCGCATCACGGCGAGAATCTCGTCGTCCGTTTCCCCCAGGCCGACCATGAGGCCGGACTTGGTCGGCGTCGCAGGATTGTTCTTCTTGTAGAAAGAAAGCAATTCAAGAGAATGCCCGTAATCGCCGCCCGGGCGCGCGCGCCGGTACAGGCGCGGCACGGTCTCCAGGGTGTGGTTGAGCACGTCCGGCGGCGCCGCGGCGAGGATTTCCAGTGCCCGCGCGAGGCGCCCGCGGAAGTCGGGAACCAGGATCTCGATGGTTGTTTTCGGCGAGGCTTTTCGAATGGAAGAAATAC
>JBFLYF010000167.1:0-6844 GCA_040756795.1 Pseudomonadota bacterium | reverse complement strand
CGCATTGCCGGAGATCGGGCTCCGTCCCCGAATTGTCTAGACCTCGAGCCACTCCTTGCGCATCGCGGCGTTGGCGCGCAGGTCGCCGGGGCTGCCCTCGAAGACGATCGCGCCGTGCCCCATGACGTAGAGGCGCTCCGAGATGTCGAGCGCGATGGCGAGCTTCTGCTCGACCAGCAGGATCGAGATGCCGCGCTTGCGGATCTCCTCGAAAAGCGCCGCCACCTGCTCGATGATCTTGGGCGCGAGGCCCTCGGTCGGCTCGTCGATCATCACCAGCTCCGGGTCGCCCATCAGCGTGCGGCACAGCGTCAGCATCTGCTGCTCGCCTCCGGAGAGCACGCCCGCCTCGGTGTTGGCGCGCTCGCGCAGCCGCGGGAAAAGGTCGAACATCTCCTCGATCTTCCAGCGCCCGGTGTTGCGCGCCTGCTTCTGCCCGAGCACCAGGTTCTGGCGCACGGTGAGGGTGGGGAAGATGTCGCGGTTCTCCGGCACGTAGCCCAGGCCCCGGTGCGCGATCTCGTAGGTCTTGCGGCCGATCAGCTCCTCGCCCTTGAACCTGACCGACCCGGCGCAATCGACCATCCCCATGATCGCCCTGATGGTGGTCGAGCGGCCCACGCCGTTCCTGCCCAGCAGCGACACGATCTCGCCCTCCCCCACGGAGAGGTGCACCCCGTGCAGGATATGGCTCTTGCCGTAGTAGGCGTGCAGGTCGCGCACCTCAAGCATCCGCCGCCTCCTTGTGGAGCGCGCCGAGATAGGCTTCCTGCACCGCGGGATTGGCGCGGATCTCCTCCGGCGTTCCGGTGGCGATCACCTCGCCGTACACCAGCACGCTGATGCGGTCGGCGAGGTTGAACACCACGCCCATGTCGTGCTCGACCATGACGAGCGTGCGGCCCTCGCTCACCTGGCGCACGAGCTCGACCGCCTGCGCGGTCTCGGTGCGGCTCATGCCCGCGGTGGGCTCATCGAGCAGGATCACGCTCGCGCCGCCGGCGATGGTGATGCCGATCTCGAGCGCGCGCTGCTCGGCGTAGGTGAGGGTGCCCGCGGGCACGTCGCGCCGCCGCGCGAGGCCGATTTTCTCCATCACCTCCTCGGCGCGCCGCCGCACCGTGTCCAGGCCGCCTACGCGGTGCCAGAAAGAGTATCGGTAGCCGGTCGACCAGAGCACGCCGCAGCGGATGTTCTCGTACACCGAGAGGCGGTGGAAGATGTTGGTGACCTGGAAGCTGCGCGACAGGCCCTTGCGGTTGATCTGGTAGGCCTTCAGGCCCGTGATGTCCTCGCCGTTGAGCAGGATGCGCCCGTCGGAAACCGGGTAGCGGCCCGAGATGAGGTTGTAGAGCGTGCTCTTGCCGGCGCCGTTGGGGCCGATGATGGCGTGGCGCTCGCCGGGCGCGATCTCGAGCGACACGCCGCGGATGATCTCGGTGCTGCCGAAGCTCTTGCGCACCTCCCGGAGCTCGATCGCGGCGCTCACGCGGCCCCTCCCTGCAGCTGCTCCTGGATCGCACCCCAGCGCGCGCCCACCCAGCGCGCAGCGAGGCGCGTCAGCACGAGGCCCGCGGCGAGCACGGCGCCGAAGACGAGCCAGGGCGCGGTCTCGCGCGCATCGAACGCCACGCCGAGCACGGTAAGCACGGTGCTCGCGCCCTGCTCGGAGAGGCGATACACCATCTCCACGATGCCGATGAGGCCCGCGAGCGCCACGAGCGCCGCGCCGAGCGCGGCGCAATAGGGCAGCGCGAGCTCGCCGAAGCGCCGCGCGCGGATGACCGGCAGCTGCATCAGCAGGAGCGAGGCGATGCCGCCCGGCGCGTACAGCACCATGAGCACGAAGAAGAGGCCCAGGTAGAGCAGCCACGCCTTGGTGAACCCGGAGAGCGCCACCACGAAGAAGATGAACACGATCGCGCCGAGGATCGGGCCGAAGAAGAACGGCACGCCGCCGATGAAGGTGGCGAGCAGCACGCCGCCGGAGCGGATCGCCGAGACGTTCTCCTCGGAGACGATCTCGAAGTTGATGCAGGCAAGGCCGCCCGCCACGCCGGCGAAGAACCCCGAGAGCGCGAGCTGCAGGAACCTGACGTGCTGCGTGTCGTAGCCTACGAACTCGGCCCTTTCCGGGTTGTCGCGCACCGCGTTCGCCATGCGCCCGAGCGGCGTCTGCGTGAGCGCGAACATCGCCGCCATGGAGAGGAAACACCACAGCGCGACCAGGTAGTAGACCTGGATCGCCGGGCCGAAGCTGATGCCGAGGACCGGCGCGCCGACCACGCGGTTGGTGGAGATGCCGGCCTCGCCGCCGAAGAATCCCGGGAACATCAGCACTGCGGAATGCACCATCTCGCCGATGCCGAGCGAGATCATGGCGAAAGTGGTGCCGGCGCGCCGCGTCGTCACGTAGCCGAAGATCACGCCGAAGAAGAGGCCGGCGACGCCGCCCACCAGCGGCAGCAGCGGCAGCGGCAGGGTGAGCACGCCCTTGCCCACGAGGTTGAGCGTGTGCACGGCCGCGTAGGCGCCGAGGCCGGAGTAGACCGCGTGGCCGAAGGAGAGCATCCCGCCCTGGCCGAGCAGCATGTTGTAGCTGAGCGCGAAGATGATCATGGTGCCCATCTGGATCATCAGCGTGAGCGCGAAGCCGGCGGTGAAGATGAGCGGAGCGACGGCGAGGACAAGCGCCGTGCCGCCCCAGAGCAGCCAGCGGCCGAGATTGAGCGGCCGGTACCTCATCCCTCGCGCGTCCCCATCATGCCGCGCGGCCGCACGATCAGCATCGCCACCATCAGCAGGTACGGCAGCACCGGCGCCGCCTGCGCGATGCTGATGCCGCCGAGCGACCAGTCGAGCGACACCGCGAAAGTCTGCAGACAGCCGATGATCAGCGAGGAGTAGAACGCGCCGGCGAGCGAGCCCATGCCGCCGAAGACGACGATGACGAAGATGATCGGCCCGACCGCCGCCGCCATGCCCGGCGAGGTGACGAAGGCGTTGCCGCCGATCACGCCGGCGAGGCCGGCGAGCGCCGCGCCGCCGCCGAAGACGAGCATGAACACGCGCGGCACGTTGTGGCCGAGCGCTTCCACCGTCTGCGGGTGGGTGAGCGCCGCCTGGATGACCAGGCCGATGCGCGTGCGCGTGAGCGCGAGCCAGATCGACACCAGCATCGCGACCGCGACCAGCATCATGAAGCCGCGGTAGATCGGGTAGGCCGAGCCCATGATGTGGAACAGCGGGCCGTCCAGCTCCGGCGGCACGCGGTAGTCGACCGCCAGCCGCCCCCAGACCAGGTGCACCGCCTCCTCGATCAGGTAGGCGAGGCCGAAGGTGAACAGCAGCTCCGCGACATGGCCGTGCTTGTGCACCGTGCGCAGGCCGAAGCGCTCGACCAGCATGCCGATCGCGCCTACGAGCAGCGGCGCGACCACCAGGGCGGGCCAGAAGCCGATCTTCACGCTCACCTGGTAGGCGAAGTAGGCGCCCAGCATGTAGAAGCTGGCGTGCGCGAAGTTGAGCACGCCCATCAGCGAGAAGACGAGCGTCAGGCCCGAGGACAGCATGAACAGCAGCAGCCCGTAGCTGATGCCGTTCAGCGTCTGGACGAGGATGAATTCCATGGTTCCAGAAACAAAAACGGGGAACCCTCGGGCTCCCCGTGGTTCGAGCGCGTTATTCTACGGGCGCTTCATGTTGCAGGAGGTCGGCGTGGCGGAAGTGTAGCCCTCCAGGCGCGCGTCGGTGATCGGCGCAAGGCCGCTGTTCTCCATGTCGATCTTCGCTTCCTTGGGCCCGCCGCGCGCCGCCGACTTGACCAGCGTCAGCACGTAGAGCGGCTGGATCAGCTGGTGGTCGGCCTTGCGCATCTCGACCTCGCCCAGGTCGCCCTGGTGCTTCATGCCCTCGAGCGCGTAGGCGACCTTCTTCGGGTCGTCGGACTTCGCCTGGTTGATCGCCTTGGCGAACATCTCCCACATGATCTTGCCGCGCAGGAAGTAGAAGTCCGGGTTGCCCTTGGGCGCCTGCTTGCGGTACTCGGCATCCCACTTCGCCGCCTTGTTGTTGGCGACGTTGGAGTGGTACTCGGCGATGATCTTCACCTTGCCGGCGGCCGCGTCGCCCATCGCCGAGGGCGTGCCGAGGCCGCCCGCATAGTAGGTCAGCCAGTTGACGTCCAGGCCGGCGTCGCGGCCGGCCTTGACGAGCAGCGACATGTCGTTGCCCCAGTTGCCGGTGATCACCGAGTCCGCCCCCGAGGCCTTGATCTTCGCCACGTAGGGCGCGAAGTCGGTCACCTTGCCGAGCGGGTGCAGGTCGTCGCCGACGATCTGGATGTCCGGGCGCTTGCGCGCCAGCATCTCGCGCGCCGCGCGCTTCACCGCGTGGCCGAAGGAGTAGTCCTGGTTGAGCAGGTACACCTTCTTGATCTGCTTCTGCCCCGCCATCCAGGTGGTGAGCGATTCCATCTTCATGTCGCTGTTGGCGTCGAACCTGAAATGCCAGAAGCTGCACTTCTCGTTGGTGTAGGCCGGGTCCACCGCCGCGTAGTTGAGGTAGAGGATCTCCTTGCCCGGGTTGCGCTCGTTGTGGCGGTTGACCGCCTCGAGCAGCGCGCCCGCGACCGCCGAGCTGTTGCCCTGCGTGATGTAGCGGATGCCCTGGTCGATGACGCGCTTGAGCTGGTTCAACGCCTCCTGCGGGCTCACCTTGTTGTCGAAGCCGATCACCTCGAGCTTGCGGCCGCCGAGCACGCCGCCCGCCTTGTTGATGCGGTCCACGGCGAAGCGGAACTCGGCGAGGCCCTGCTCGCCGACGTTGGCGAACGGGCCCGAGAGCGGGTCGATATAGGCGATCTTGATCGGCTGCTGCGCCTGCGCGCCGAAGGAAAACAGGGCGGCGGCGGCGCCGGCCGCAGCGAGCCTGAGAGCGAGCTTGAGCATGGAGTCCTCCTGGATTCGAGCGAAAAATCTTATGAGAGCGCGGGAGGAGGGTCAAGGGCGCTTGACCTCTCTCTTAGCAGCGGATAATTTCAGCCGGACCGCGGAGGAGACTTTCCATGAACGGCCTGATGATGGACATGCCGCTGCTGATCAGCGACCTGATCAAGCACGCCGACCGCCACCACGGCGACACCGAGATCGTCTCGAAGACGGTGGAGGACGGCTCGATCCACCGCTACAGCTACCGCGAGGCGCACCGCCGGGCGCGGCGCCTGGCGAAGGCGCTCGGCGCGCTCGGCGTGCGGATGTCCGACCGCGTCGCGACGCTCGCCTGGAACGGCTACCGCCATTTCGAGATCTACTACGCCACCGCGGGCTCGGGCGCCGTGATCCACACCATCAACCCGCGCCTGTTCCCGGAGCAGATCGCCTACATCGCCAACCATGCGGAAGACGCGATATTGTTTTTCGAGCTTTCGTTCCTGCCCCTGGTCGAGAAGCTTTTTCCGAATCTGAAGAGCGTCAGGCATTTCGTGCTCATGACCGATCGTGCGCACATGCCCGCAAGCCCGGCGATTCCCGGACTGCACTGCTACGAGGAGCTGCTCGAGGCCCAGGACGAGCGCTTCGAGTGGCCTTCGTTCGATGAGCGCACCGCGGCCTGCCTGTGCTACACCTCGGGCACGACGGGCAACCCCAAGGGCGCGCTCTACGCGCACCGCTCGACCATCCTGCACGCCTACGGCGCGGCGCTGCCCGATGTCCTGAACCTCTCCGCGCGCGAGGTGGTGCTGCCGGTGGTGCCGATGTTCCACGTCAACGCCTGGGGCATTCCGTACAGCGCCGCTCTCACCGGCACCAAGCTCGTCTTCCCGGGGCAGCACCTCGACGGCAAGAGCCTGCACACGCTCTTCGAGCAGGAGGAAGTCACCATGTCGGCGGGCGTGCCCACCGTATGGCTCGGGCTGCTCAACTACATGAAGGAGCAGAAGCTCGGGTTCTCGACCCTCAAGGCGGTGGTGATCGGCGGCTCGGCCGCGCCGCAGGCGATGATCCGCACCTTCCAGGAGGACTTCGGCGTGCAGGTGCTGCACGCCTGGGGCATGACCGAGATGAGCCCGCTCGGCACGGTGTGCAGCTTCAAGGCGAAGCACCTGAAGATTTCCAAGGAAGAGCGCTACGCGCTGCAGAACAAGGTGGGGCGCGTGGTCTTCGGCGTCGACACGCGCATCGTGGGCGAGGACGGCAAGGAGCTGCCGCGCGACGGCAAGGCCTTCGGCGACCTGCAGGTGCGCGGCCCCTGGATCATCAGCGGCTACTTCAAGGGCGAGGGCGGCGATCCGCTGAAGAAGGACGAGGCGGGCGAGGGCTGGTTCCCGACCGGCGACGTGGTCACGATCGATCCGGACGGCTACATCCAGATCACCGACCGCTCGAAGGACGTGATCAAGTCGGGCGGCGAGTGGATCAGCTCGATCGACCTGGAGAACATCGCGGTCGCGCACCCCGCGATCCAGGAAGCCGCGGTGATCGGCGTCAAGCACCCGAAGTGGGACGAGCGCCCGATCATCGTAGCGGTGAAGAAGGCCGGCCAGTCGGTCGACAAGGCGGAGCTGCTCAAGTTCTACGAGGGCAAGATCGCCAAGTGGTGGATGCCCGACGACGTGGTGTTCGTCAACGAATTGCCGCACACCGCCACCGGCAAGCTCTCCAAGCTCACGCTGCGCCAGCAATTGAAGGACTACAAGCTGCCCGGATGATCAAGACCGAGACCAGCGAGCGCATCCTGCGCATCGAGATCGCGCGGCCGGAGAAGAAGAACGCGCTCACGCTCGACATGTACGCCGCGCTCGCCGACGCGCTCGCCGGCGCGGACGCGGACAAGGCGGTGCGCG
>JBFLYF010000166.1:0-6881 GCA_040756795.1 Pseudomonadota bacterium | reverse complement strand
TGCACGGCATGCGCCTGATCACGCCCGCCTGGCGCCAGGAGCGCGCGCGGCGCCGCGGCGTCGCCGTCCTCCCGCAGCGCAACCGCTCGACCTGCCGGCGCGATGACTGAGGGGGTGGTGGAGATCTACGCCGACGGCGCCTGCAAGGGCAATCCCGGGCGCGGCGGCTGGGGCGTTCTTCTTCTTTTCAATGGAAAAAGAAAAGAGCTTTCCGGCGGCGCGGCCGCGACCACCAACAACCGCATGGAGCTCACCGCCGTGATCGAAGGGCTCTCCGCGCTCAAGCGCCGCTCGCGCGTGCGCGTCTACACCGACTCGCAGTACGTGCAGAAAGGCATCTCGCAGTGGATCCACGACTGGAAGCGGCGCGGCTGGCGCACCGCGGCGAAGCGGCCGGTGAAGAACGCCGATCTCTGGCGGCGGCTCGATGCGCTCGCGCTCGGGCACGAGGTCGAATGGCATTGGGTGAAGGGTCACGCCGGGCACCCGGAGAACGAGCGCGCCGACGCGCTCGCCAACGAGGGGATCGCCGGCCTTGGCTAGGCAGGTGTTCCTCGATACCGAGACCACGGGTCTGAACGCGCGGCTCGGCGACCGGGTCATCGAGATCGGCTGCGTCGAGGTGCTCGGCCGCAGCGTGAGCGAGCGGCACTTCCACCGCTACCTCAACCCGGGGCGCGAGATCGAGGAGGGCGCGGCCAGGGTGCACGGCCTGACGCGCGAGTTCCTCGCCGACAAGCCGCGCTTCGCCGAGGTCGCCGCGGACTTCCTCGACTACATCCGCGGCGCCGAGCTGGTCATCCACAACGCCGAGTTCGACGTCGAGTTCCTCGACCAGGAGCTCGCGCTCGCGGGCCTACACCCGCTGCGCGAGCACTGCGCGAAAGTGCTCGACACACTGGCGATGGCGCGCGAGCTGCACCCGGGCAAGAAGAACTCGCTCGACGCGCTGTGCGAGCGCTACGGCGTCAACAACGCGCACCGCACGCTGCACGGCGCGCTGCTCGATGCGCGGCTGCTCGCCGAGGTCTGGCTCGCCATGACGCGCGGCCAGGAGAGCCTGGTGATCGACCTCGAGACTCCCGGCGCCGCGGCCGCGGCGATCGCGCGCGTCGACCTCACGAAGCTCATCGTGCTGCGCCCGAGCGCCGAGGAAATCGCCGCGCACGAGAAGCTGCTCGACGGCATCGACAAGGCGGCCGAGGGCGGCAGCCTCTGGCGCAGGCTCTAAGCTCGCCGCTGCTGCGCCGACCACCAGTCGGGGAGCCCCGGGTTGATCCTGCGCCAGCCCGCGCCGTGGTAGGACGGCTTGCGCATCTGCAGCGCGACCACGACGACCGTGGCGGCGAGCGAGATCGCGGTCGTTGCCGCCCAGCCCGGAAACTCGAGCAGGATGGTGGCACACGCGAGCGCCAGAAAAATCGCCGACCACGCGAGCTCGAGCGGGCGCGCCATGCGCACCACGTTGCAGAACAGGAAGAAATGCGCGACCACGAAGGCGATCACGAACCCCCACCACCAGACCATGCTCGCGAGCGCGACGGCGGCCACCGAGCCGGCGGCGATCACGATCGCGTCGCGCAGCGACAGGCGAAAGCCGGGGGCGAAGGGCCGGCCGGGCATCGTCAGGGCAGCCCGCGCCACCAGAGAAACGCCAGCCCCGCGCCGGCGCCGAGCGCCGCGTACGCCGCGGCGAAAACCGCGTAGCGCCGCGCGGCGCGCCGATACTCGTCGCGCGTGAGATAGCCCGCGTACTCGTCGGCGCGCCACATGTGCAGATGATAGGCGAGCCGCCAGCCGGCGAGCGCGGCGAGCGCGACGCACACCCCGGCACGCGCCCACTGCAGCGCCGCCTCCGGCGCGACCGGCCAGAACGCGGCGGCGAAGAACATCAACGCCAGCAGGATCGGCGAGCCGAAGTGCGGAATGCCGCCGTGGCCGTTGGGCATGGTCGGGCGAGCGTCAGGGTTCCCGGGTGCCGGCCGCGCGCAACCCCTCCGGGGTCCCTTGCGGGGGATGTTTTATTCCCGAGCGGGAATAGATGCCCGAGGCATGGATCCCTCTACAGTTGCTGAGGCGCCGGGAGCGGCCGGTCGCTTTGCCTGCCACCGGGGCGCCAGGCCTATTGTGCTGGTACCGCTGCGGTAGCGGTCGCATGCACGGCGAGCTTGCCGTCAGCTCCCCAGAGCTTTGCCTCGAGAAAGACCAGCTGCTTCCTGGCCTTGATGACGACGCCCTCCCCACGACACTCACCGAGCTTCATTGGCGCGCCAAAGCTGCTCTTGATCTCGACGGTCGGAAGCCAGAGCCTCGTCTTCGCGTAGGCGGCGACGGAGATAAGGGCGTCAATCATCGCGACCGCGAAGCCTCCCTGCACATTGCCGAAGTGGTTCTTGAAGGCAGACCGGCGCGCCGGGTTCTGGCGCGACCGTCGCGATGGCGGGTCAGGCGGCAGCCAAGACCGCGCGACGGATGGGCTGTGGCAGCTCAATGGGCGCGAAGAAGCTCTGCGGATACAGGTAGTCTTCGCCGGATTCGTCGATGACGCGGATGAGCCCGTGCTTGGTCGCCTGAGCATCGGGGAGGACCTGGTAGATCTTCCGGCGCTCCAGAGAAACGTCATACCCCTTGTTCTTGAGGCAGACGACAAACCGTTTCCCGGATGTTTTCATGGGCTTAGTCGATGATGCGTTTGATCTTGAAATCCCTGCGTCCAATGCCGTGAGCTTCGTACCAGTGTACCTCGGCTCGAACGACCGTGCCGTCCTCCAGCCGAACTGTCGCGATTCCCTTTCGCTTTCGCCACCGCCCGCGGCCATAGCGCTTGCGCAGCCGCGCGATCTCTTGAATTGATGATCCGACCGCGAACGTTTCGACATGTGTGATGTCTCCGAGGATCTCGAAATACATCAGGCGTCTCGAGTTTGCACGATGATCTGCTGCCGTTTAACGCTGCGCTCAGCGGCGGGAGGCGGAGCAACGCGAGCCTCCGGTCCGCTGCAGCGGAAAGTTCGGCATCCTCCTTGGCCGCCGCAAGCGCCGGACGCTCACAAGAGCACGCTGTCCGAGCGATGTCATCGCGCCGCTATCGTCACTACCGTATAACCTCATCCGCCCGAAGCAGCACGGAGGGCGGGATGGTCAGGCCGAGGGCCGTGGCAGTCTTAAGATTCACCACCAGCTCGAACTTGGTCGGCTGCTCGACAGGCAGGTCCGCAGGCTTGGCTCCTTTCAGGATGCGGTCGACGTAGTAGGCGGCACGCCGGTTCAGGTCGACAAAGTTCGGTCCATAGGCTATCAGAGCCCCGGCTTCCACGGCGTCCCTCCACTCGTGCAGCGCTGGCAAGCGGTTCTTGGCGGCGAGATCGATCAGGAGATTCCGATGGCTGTTGAACACCGGATCTGGCGTGACATAGAGCATCCGGACCCGCTCCTGCCGCATGGTGGCGAAGGCAGCGGAAAAATCGCCGGCATCGTCCACTGGTACGACCATGAGTTGAATCCCCATCAAACGAGCCGCCGCTCGCGTGTCTCTGAGCTGATACGAGGCCCGCTTCGGATTGACGAGGACGGCGATCCGGTCGAGTCCCGGAATGACTTCCTTGAGCAGCTCCAAGCGCTTGGCGCCGAGCGCCGGCGCGAGGATCGTCAGACCGGTGACATTCCCGCCCGGTCTCGCATAACTACGGACGAACCCGCTGATGACTGGGTCGTCACTGCTGAACCGCATGACGATGGGAATTGTCGCGGTCGCGTTCTTCGCCGCCCGGATCGCCTCGTCCGCCACAGCGACGATCGCATCGACCCTCAGGCGCGCAAGTTCGGCTGCGAGCTGCGGCAGGCGGCTCAGTTTGCCGTCCGCCGAGCGCTCTTCGAGAGAGATGTTCTGTCCATCGACGTAGCCGATCTCGCGCAGCGCCTCACGAAATTGAAGGAAACCCACGTTCCCGGGTGGAGCCGGTGACAGATGTCCGATTCGCGGCAGTTTTCCCGTCTGGGCCCTCGCGCTGTCGGGCGCAAGGGGAATTCCGGCGGCACAGAGCAACATGAGAAGAGGGCCGAGGACAACAGCTCGCATCGATCTCCCAGGTTGAGTGCAGCCTCCCACGGCCTTGTTAGCTCCCATCCGCCGAACTAGTAACAGGCGGCGCATTGCCGCCGGGAAAAGGATATACCCGTAGATGCAAACATCCAAAGCTGGACCACGGTCGTGTAGCGTTTGCGCAGGGTTTCGTCGTAGCGGTAGCGCACGCGCACCAGGCGCTTGCCGAAACGCTCGGCGAGCTTGCGCGTGCCGTTCTGGCCCGGCCGCAGGGTGAGGCGGGTTTGCATGGCTGCGTAACGGCGGGCGGGCGCTCCGGGTTGACGCCCGCCGGGGATATACTTTCGCCACCATGAGCGGAAAGCCCAGCCCCTACGACAAGGACCTCGACAAGAACCCCGCCAACTACGCGCCGCTGACGCCGCTGCAGTTCATCGAGCGCGCGGCGTACGTGTACCCGCAGCGCCTGGCGGTGGTGCACGGTGCGCGGCGCTACAACTGGGGCGAGACCTACGCGCGCTGCCGGCGGCTCGCCTCGGCGCTCGCGCGGCGCGGCATCGGCCGGGGCGACACGGTGGCGGCGATGCTCTCCAACACCCCGGAGATGTACGAGTGCCACTTCGGCGTGCCGATGACGGGCGGGGTGCTCAACACGCTCAACACGCGCCTGGACGGCGAGGCGATCGCCTTCATGCTCGCGCACGGCGAGGCGAAGGTCCTGCTCACGGACCGGGAATTCGCTCCCACCGTCAGGAACGCCCTGCAGAGGACGAAGCAGAAGATCCTCGTCGTCGATGTAGAGGATCCCGAATACTCGGGTCCGGGCGAGCGCCTCGGCACGATCGCGTATGAGGATTTCCTGAAAGAGGGCGATCCCGAGTTCGCCTGGCAGTGGCCGCAGGACGAGTGGGACGCGATCTCGCTCAACTACACCTCGGGCACGACCGGCGACCCGAAGGGCGTGGTCTACAGCCACCGCGGCGCGTACCTCAACGGCGTGTGCAACATCGTCACCTGGGGCATGCCGCAGCACTCGGTGTACCTCTGGACGCTGCCGATGTTCCACTGCAACGGCTGGTGCTTCCCCTGGACCATGGCGGCGAACGCGGGAACGAATGTGTGTTTGAGGAAGGTGGAGGCAAAGGCGATCTTTGATGCGATACGAAACCAGAAAGTCACCCACTACTGCGGCGCGCCGATCGTTCACTCGACCCTCATCAATGCCCCCGACGAGCTGAAAAAGGGCATCGGCCACAAGGTGAGCGGCATGGTGGCGGCGGCGGCGCCGCCCGCCGCGATGATCGAGGGCATGGAGAAGCTCGGCTTCGACCTGGTGCACGTCTACGGCCTCACCGAGGTGTACGGCCCGGCCACCGTGTGCGCCAAGCACGAGGAGTGGGGCAGGGTGGACATCGCCGAGAGGACGCGCCTGAACGGCCGCCAGGGCGTGCGCTACCTGATGGAGGAGGGCCTCGCGGTGATGGACCCGCAGACCCTGCAGCCGGTGCCCGCCGACGGCGAGACCATGGGCGAGATCATGTTCCGCGGCAACATCACCATGAAGGGCTACCTGAAGAACCCGTCGGCCTCGGGCAAGGCGTTCCACGGCGGCTGGTTCCACTCGGGCGACCTCGCGGTGATGCAGCCCGACGGCTACATCAAGATCAAGGACCGGTCGAAAGACATCATCATCTCGGGAGGGGAGAACATCTCCTCGCTCGAGGTCGAGGACGTGCTCTACCGCCACCCGGCGGTGCTCGCCGCCGCGGTGGTGGCGATGCCGGACGACAAGTGGGGCGAGACGCCCTGCGCCTTCGTCGAGGTGAAGCCGAATTCCAGGGCCACGGAAAAAGAGCTCATCGAATTCTGCAGATCCCATCTTGCCAGATTCAAGGCGCCGCGCGCGGTGGTGTTCGGCGAGCTGCCGAAGACCTCGACCGGCAAGATCCAGAAGTTCGTGCTGCGCGAGAAGGCGAAGTCCGCCAACGCGATCGACACTTGAGGAGCCGACCATGAGCGCACAACCGCAGGAACTGCAACCGGTCCTCTTGCGCGAGGACCGCGACGGCATCGCGACCCTCACCCTGAACCGCCCGCAGCAGATGAACCTGCTGACGAGCGAGATGCTTGCCGCGCTGCAGTCCGCCTTCGATTCGATTCAGAATGATTCGAAAATCCGGGTCATCGTTCTGGCTGCCTCGGGAAAAGGCTTCTGCGCGGGGCACGACCTGAAGGAGATCCGCGCGCTCGGCGAGCAGCCGAAGATCGCGAAGCTCTTCGAGCAGTGCAGCGCGATGATGACCACGATCCCGAAGCTGCCGCAGCCGGTGATCGCCAAGGTGCAGGGCGCGGCGGCGGCGGCGGGCGCGCAGCTGGTGGCGCAGTGCGACCTCGCGGTGGCGGTGGACACGGCGAAGTTCGTCACCTCGGGCGTGAGCTGGGGCTTCTTCTGCTCCACGCCCGGCGTCGCGATCGGCCGCAACCTGCAGCGCAAGCACGCCCTGGAGATGCTGCTCACCGGCGAGCCGATCAGCGCCGCGCGCGCGCTGGAATGGGGCCTCGTCAACCGGGTCGTGGCCCCGGAGCAGCTCGATGCCGAAGTGCTGGCGCTGGCGAAGAACCTCGCCGGGAAGCCCCCCGAGACGCTGGCCGCGGGCAAGCGCGCCTTCTACCGGCAGATGGACATGGACCTCGCGCGCGCGTATGCGTTCGCCGGCGAGACCATCGCCTCCGCCTTCGCGCACGCCGAAGGCCGCGAGGGGATGGACGCGTTCATCGAGAAGCGCCCGCCGAGCTGGAAGAAGTAGCTGCGCCGGCTCCTCGTCATCCGCAACCCGGT